>JALYIN010000109.1 GCA_030775765.1 Verrucomicrobiota bacterium | reverse complement strand
CGAAATTCTATGCGCAGAAGCGTGGCATCGCGCGTGATCACGTCATCGGTCTGAGCGTTTCGAAAACGGAAGAGATCGGCCGCGATGAATACGACACCATGATTCGCGATCCGCTCCGCGCCGTTTTCAAGGAGCGCGGCTGGTGGAAGTTGGATGAGCCGCGCGGGGGCCCCATTACCGTCAAGGACAATTCGATTCGCTTCGTCGCCATGATCAAAGGGATGCCCCTTAAGATTCGGGCGGTGACGAATTACCCGGGTGACAAACCGGAAGGCCCGCCGGTCGGGAATCGCAACGATGCGTCGGTTGATTCCGAGCTCGCCGCGCTGGGCGCGTTTTCCGATCACATTTCCGGGGCGCTGCCCAATCCGTATTTTCAAAGCTACAAAGCCATCGCCGAAGTCGAACACACGGCGTTGCTCCTGGTTTGCCGGCTGGACGCGCCCGAGGGCGCGACGGTTCGCCGGATGATCACCGACGCCGTCGAAACCGAAAAGACCGGGCTCTCGGGCCGCGCTTACATCGACGGCGCGCACAATACTGCCACGAGCGGACTGGGTGTCGGTGATCAATGGCTCGCGGAAATTCGCGACCAGCTGCACAAGGTCGGCGTACCGCTGATTTACGAGGACACTCCGGAGATTTTTCCTAACAACTATCCGATGACGGATTGCGCGCTCTATTTCGGCTGGTACGCGGCGACGGTGGCCGGTCCTTTCACCCAGCCGGATTTCCAGTTCGCGCCGGGCGCTATCGCCGTCCACATCCATTCCTTCAGCGCCAGCACGCTTCATGACGAAAAAGCGAACTGGGCCGGGCCGCTGGTGACGAAAGGCGCGGCCGCCACGCTCGGGAACGTTTATGAGCCGTACCTTCAGCTGACGGCGCACCTAAACATTTTCAGCGACCGGCTCCTTCACGGGTTCACTTTTGCTGAGAGCGCTTACATGTCGGTCCAGACGTTGTCGTGGCAGTCCGTGATGGTGGGCGATCCGCTTTACCGGCCTTACGCGGTCTGGTTGGACCTCGCAGAAAAGACCGAACCGCAAAAGCCCGCATCGGATTGGAGCGCGTATCACGATTTCGCGGCAAAAAACAGCCCGCTCCCTGCGGTTGAGTATCGCGCGGCCGCAAAGCAATTCGCGGCGCGGACGCGCAACGCCCCGATGCTGGAGGACGTTGGCTTGCTCGAAGCGGGCGCGGAGAATTACGCCGACGCCACCGGGTGTTTCGATTTGGCGCGAACAAGCTACACGAAGCGCGACGACATTCTGCGCACAGTCCTGCTCGAAGCGGACGCCTTCGCGAAACAGAACAAGCCGAAACGCGGCGCCGATCTTTTGCGAAGCGTGCTGAAAATTGTCCCCGACGCGCCGGCGTCCGCGCTGTTGAAGAAAATGGAGATGGAACTACGGGCCGTGAAGCCGGTGGCGACGCCAGCGAACCAGCGGCGGCCGTAGAGTTCTTAGCCTAACGAATAATCCCGCGTTCGCTCGATTGAATAAACTCCAGGATCTGAGTAATTTCGACGCTCGCGGGCAGCTCCTGCTGGATCGCCTCGATCGCCTGGCGCGTGTTGTATTTCGAGCGATAGATCAACCGAAACGCTTCCTTGATCGCTTTAATCGTTTCGGGCGCGAATCCACTTCGCTCCAGACCGACGACATTAATCCCGCGCACTTTCGCCGGGTTCCCGTCCGCGATCATGAACGGCGGAACGTCCTGCACGATTTTCGAACAACCGCCGGTGATCGCGTAGCGACCGAGCCGGCAAAACTGATGCACCGCGGTGAGTCCGCCCATGACCGCGTGATCGCCCACCTGGACATGACCCGCGAGCGTACCGTTGTTTGAAAACACAACCGCATCGCCTACGACGCAGTCATGGCCGATATGGCTGTAGGCGAGATAATTTCCGCGATGCCCGATCCGGGTTTTGCCCTCCGCGGTTGTGCTCCGGTTCACCGTCACGAACTCGCGAAAAGTATTCTCGTCACCGATCTCGAGATAGGTCGGTTCTCTCTGGTACTTCAGGTCCTGCGTTTGCTGGCCAATCGAGCAATAGGAGTAAAACTTGTTGCGCGCGCCCGCGGTCATCGGACCAGCCAGGGTGACGTGATGCTGCAGCCAGCTGTTCGGGCCGAGAATGACATCGCCAGCGACGATGCAATAGGGTCCGATAACACTGCCCGTCCCGATTTCCGCCTTCGCATCGACGATGGCGGTCGGATGAATCTGCGCGTCGCTCATTGATCCATGAAAGTGAGCATCAGCTCACACTCGGAGACGGTCGCTTCGTTCACCGAACAGCTGCATTTTAGCCGCGCCAGATTCTTGCCACGCGACTTCGTCAGTTCTGCCGCGATGAAAAGCGTGTCGCCGGGATAAACCGGTTTGCGGAATTTCACTTCATCAGCGCTGACGAAATAGCCCAGCCGCCGCCCGCTACTCTTGGTGATCTTCATCATGAGGATGCTGGCGACCTGCGCCATGGCTTCCAATTGCAGAACGCCCGGCATCACCGGGTGCCCGGGAAAATGGCCGGCAAAAAAGGGCTCGTTGATTGACACCGACTTCACCCCGATGCAGCGCGTCTCGCCTTCGAAACGCGCGATCCGGTCCACCATTAAAAACGGATAGCGATGCGGCAAAAGTTCCATCACCTGGTTGATATCGAGGCCCCCCTCACCGGGCGGAAACGCGTGCGACTCGAGGAGGGGCGCCGACCGCGAAAATTCACGGGTGAGCACGCGCACCAGTTCGGCGTTTGCGCCGTGACCCGGTCTTACGGCGATGACGTGGCCGCGCAGGCGCTGCCCAAAGAGCGCCAGGTCGCCGATGATATCGAGGATCTTGTGCCGCACGAATTCGTCCGGAAAGCGGAGCGGTTCCTTGCTCAGGACCGCGTCCCCGCGAATGACAATGGCGTTCTCCAGGCTGCCGCCCTTGATCAGGTTCTTATCCATCAACTGCTGGACGTCCTCGTAATAAACAAACGTGCGCGCGGGCGCGAGTTCCCGCTCATAAATCGCCGGCGTGATCTCGGTGGAGAAGAACTGGGTGAACTGTCCGTCCGGCCCGGCTTGCGTGCAGGAAATCCGGAA
>JALYIN010000108.1 GCA_030775765.1 Verrucomicrobiota bacterium | reverse complement strand
GGTTTCTCGCGACGAACTCGCGCGCCGGCTGGAGCATGCGTTAGGCGGCACGATAAAAATTTTCGCGGCCGGCCCCGCGCAAACGAAATCGATCGGCCTTATCACCGGCGGCGCGGGCTCGGAAATCTATGCGGTCGCGCGCGAAGGGATCGATACTTTCATCACCGGGGAAGCGCCGCATTGGGCCGCGGTCGCGGCGGACGAACTCGGCGTCAACCTTCTCCTTGGCGGCCATTACGCGACGGAGACCTTCGGCGTGAAAGCACTGGCCTCGCATTTGTCGGATCGGTTCAACCTGCCGTGGGAGTTCATCGATTCTCCCACGGGATTGTGAGGCCCTGATGCGAGATCAGGAGATGTGGGGTTGTATTGCGTTAGTGGTCCTTCTTGCGCCCCTCGTGCTCTTGATCGTTGGCATCGTCCAGTTGCAGAAGCTCAAGGCGGCTGTCCGCAAACTGATTCAGCGCGTGGCAGAGTTGGAATCTCGCGGCACAACCGCTCCGCCGGCGCCATCGATGGCTGAAACCGTGGCGGCTCCCGCCGTGGTTCCTCCCCCGGTCCCGCGGCCAGCTCCAGTCCCATTGGCGCCGGAACCCAAACAGCCTCTGTTCCCGCCGCCGGCGTCGGAACCGCCGCCGCCACGACCGCCGCAGGAGCCACCACCGGTCCCTCCTCCGCCACCCAAGCCATTCGATTGGGAGGCGTTCTTCGGAGTGAAGCTTTTTGCCTGGATCGGCGGGTTCGTCCTCTTTCTCGGAATCGTCTTTCTCGTGAAGTATTCTTTCGAGAACAATCTCATCACGCCCGCGATGCGCGTCGCGATCGGCACCGTTGTCGGCGTCGCCCTCATCGTGACTGGCTGGTTCACCGCTTCCCGGCGCTATCGCGTCTCCGGCCAAAGTCTCTGCGCCACGGGCGTGCTCGTGCTCTACGGCAACATTTTCGCGGCGCACGTCTTTTATCATCTCATCGAGCTGGTTCCCGCGTTTGCTTCCATGGCGATCGTCACCGCCGCCGCGTTCTTCCTCGCCGTCCGCATGAACGCGCAAGTAATCGTCATCCTCGGCCTGCTCGGGGGCTTCCTTACCCCGGTCTTGCTCTCGACCGGCGTGGACAATCCGACGGCGCTCTTCGGTTATATCGCGGTGTTGAACATCGGCATCGCCGCTGTGGCGCTCCGCAAACGGTGGGACTATCTCCTTCTGCTCGCTGCCGCCGGCACCATCTTGATGGAGTTCGCGTGGGCCGACAAATTTTTCGCGGTCTCGAAAGCGGACATCGCCTTCACGATTTTCCTCGGCTTCGAAGCGCAATTTCTCGCCATCTTCGCACTCGCCCGCCGCCGTGAAGTTCCATCGAGCTGGCCCGGAGTCGCAGCCGTGGGGGTTTGCCTCGGGGCCCTGGCGTGGGGCTTTTGCCTTCTGACCTACCCTCAATTTGGCCCGCGCCCCGGTTTCCTTTTCACCTACATCTTCCTTGCTGAGGCCGGCCTGCTCGGTCTCGCTCTTCTGGACAGGAAATCAGCGCTCCTCGCTCCTCTGGCCGGCGGAATCGTCTTTGCCTTTCTTGCCACCTGGACTGGAAATTATCTCACCGACGCGCTGCTCTGGTGGGCGCTTGGTGGCTACGCCGTCTTCTCGATTTTGCACGCTGGCTTCGCCGTATGGCCGAAAGCGAAATCAACAGAAGGAGGGAAATCAGGATGGCAAAGTTATCTGCCGCTGTTGCCGATCGCTCTGATTTGGATTTGCGTTGCGAAAGAAGAAACGTCCTCCGCGGTCTGGCTCTGCCTGTTGGTTCTCGATTTCGTGTGCGTTTCCGTCGCGCTCCTGCGGCGTTCGCTCCTCGCCATCGCCGCCGCCGTCGTCCTGACGTTCTTCTCCGCGTTCCTCTGGATCACCGTGGGACCCGCCGATATCGATTTGCGAAGCTTCCTGATCGTCGCCGCCGGGTCCGGGGCGTTTTTCTTCTCGGTGTCGCTCTTCGCCGCGCGCCGGTTTTTCCCGGAGTCGACGCTTGCGGGCCGCAGCATTCCAGCGCTCGCTGCGGCGCTGCCTTTTTTGCTGCTCCTCCTGGCGATGGTCAAATTGCCCGTGGTCAATCCCACCCCGTACTTCGTCACCGCATTTTTCCTATCGGTCCTGCTGCTTGGTCTGGGTGTCGTCGCGCGCACGAGCTGGATTGCACTGGTCGCCCTCATTTTCTCCTGGGCCATCGAGAGTCAATGGCAGGCGATTCATTTTACCAATAGCCACGCCGCGATCGCGCTCGGCTGGGAAGTGGCATTTTTCCTACTCTTTTTCGGCTACGCATTCTTTTCGGCAGAAGAACGAAAGCCATTGCCATGGGCGATCGGCGCTCTTGCCGGCCCGCTCCAGTTCGCGCTCATCTTCGACATCGTCACGAAAACTTTCCCCGATTGGCGCAACGCCCTCACGCCTGCGGCCTTCGTGGTTCCTTATGCGGTCGGCACGTTTTTCCTGGTCCGGAAACGCCAGGCCGATCCGGCCACGGGCGACCCCCGCCTGGCCTGGCAAGGCGGCGCCGCGTTGTTCTTCATTACCCTGATTTTCCCGATCCAATTCGATCGCGAGTGGATCACCCTGGGCTGGGCCCTCGAAGGACTGGCGCTGCTCTGGCTGTTTCGCATCGTGCCGAACCGCGGGCTGCGCTATGTCGGCGTGGGTTTGCTCTGTTTCGCCTTCGTTCGTTTGGCGTTGAATCCGGCCGTGCTCGAATACCATCGACGGACTGAAACGCCCATCTGGAACTGGTACCTCTACGCTTACGGAATCACGATCCTCTGTCTGTTCGTCGGCGCCTGGCTATTTCGGCCGCCGCGCACGACGAACTTCGAGCGCACTTCGCCCACGCTTCTCAACTCGTTAGGCGCGATCCTGACTTTCCTGCTCCTCAACATCGAGATCGCCGATTACTTCTCCATCGGCCCAACGCTGACCTTTTCTTTTAGCGGTCACTTCGCGCGCGACATGACTTACTCGATCGCGTGGGCGCTCTACGCCTTCGCGCTTCTCCTCATCGGCATGCGGCAAGAGACCCGATGGGTTCGCTACTCCGGGGTGGGCCTTCTCGTGCTGACGCTCGCCAAACTTTTCCTCCACGATCTCAGCAGCCTTAATCAGCTCTACCGCATCGGCGCCTTCATCGGCGTCGCGATCATCCTGATCGTCGCGTCGTTCGTCTATCAGCGCTTCCTCGTGCCGAAAGTCGAGAAGGCTGCGACTCCGCCTCCCTTGTAGCCATGGCCCTGTGGCAGGCCGTTCTTCGTCTGTAGCCGTCGCCCTGCGGGCGACGTGAGAGAATACATCTACTGCAAATCCCGCGTCACCCACAGGGCGACGACTACAGAAAACCGCTTTCGTAAATCACCACTCCGCTGTTCTGTTGCGTCCGTGACAGAAGCGGCGATCCAGAACAAACGCGTCAGCACCCGCGCCACCGGCGTAGTCGGTATCGCGATCTTGTGCAGCCGCGTGCTGGGACTGCTGCGCGAAGTTATTTTCGCCGCTCTCTTTGGCGCTTCGCGCAACATGGACGCGTTCCTGACCGCCTTCCGCGCTCCCAACATGTTGCGCGACCTTTTCGCCGAAGGCGCCCTCTCCACGGCTTTCGTCACGACGTTCTCGCGCCGCATCGCCACGGACGGCGACGACTCTGCCTGGCGCCTCGCCAGCAAGGTCGCGACCCTCACGGTTGTTTTCATGAGTGCGCTGACGGTGGTCGGGATCGTCGGCGCGCCGGTCCTCATTCAAATCCTCGCGCCCGGATTTCCAGCGGAGAAGGCCGCGCTCACCATCCAGCTCACCCGGATCATGTTCCCCTTCATCCTGCTCGTATCGCTCGCGGCGCTGGTCATGGGAATGCTGAACGCGCGAAATGTTTTCGGCCCGCCGGCCATGGCTTCGAGCTTTTTCAACCTTGGCTCGATCGTCGGTGGCGTCGTGCTCTGCTACTGGCTCGAGCCGCAGGCCGACTGGCGCCATCCGCATTTCGGCGAGCGCGGTCTCATGGGACTGGCCATCGCCACGCTCATCGGCGGCTTGCTCCAGCTCGTCGTGCAACTGCCGTCGTTAGGCCGCGTTGGTTTTCGTTTCCGTCCCGACTTCAAATGGCGCGACCGCGGGGTGCGCACCATCCTCGCTTTGATGGGCCCGGCGACGATTGCCGCCAGCGCCGTGCAAATTAACGTCGCCGTGAACAGCGGCTTCGCGTCGAAACTTGGCGATGGCGCCATGACGTGGCTGAACGTCGCCTTCCGGCTCATGCAATTGCCGCTCGGCATTTTCGGCGTGGCCGTGGCGACCGTGACCCTGCCGCTCGTTTCCCGGAGTGCCGCGCTCGGCAACAAGGAAGAATTCCGCGGCGCGCTCTCCCACGCCATCCGGCTCGTCATGCTGCTGACCATTCCCTCTGCGATCGGGCTGATTATTCTGGCCAACCCGATCATCAGCTTGATTTACGAACACGGCCGCTTCGACGCCTTCGCGACGGGACAGACCGCGCTCGCGCTGCGCTGTTACGCCATCGGTCTAGTCGCTTATTCGGCGGACAAGGTCCTCGCGCCGGCTTTCTACGCGCTCGACAAGCGCCATCTGCCGATGTTCGTCAGCCTTTGTTCGATCGCGGTGAACTTTTGCCTGAACTATTTTTTCACCTTTCATCTGAAGCTGGGCCATCGCGGCCTCGCCTTGTCGACCAGCCTCGTCGCCTTCACGAACTTCCTGATGCTTTACACGATGATGCGCCATTACGCGGGCCGCCTCGAAACCGGCGCGTTGATCACGACGCTCGCGAAATTGCTTGTGGCCGGCGCGCTTCTCGCCGGGATTTGCCTGCTCGCGCAGCATTTCATCTTTGCAGCCCCCAGTTCGACTGCTTGGCGAAAAGTCTTCGGATTGCTGGTAACGATCGGCGTCGGCAGCGCCACGTTCTTCGGCGCCGCGTATTTGCTGCACGTCGCTGAGCTGCGGGACGTCGTGCAGCTGGTTCGCGGGCGGTTCAGCCGGGTGCGCGCTTAGCGCGCATTTGTGCAAGTGTCTCGGGTAGGGTGGGCG
>JALYIN010000107.1 GCA_030775765.1 Verrucomicrobiota bacterium | reverse complement strand
GGCCAGGACCCATTGGAAATTTTCCAGCAGAAAGTTCCCGTATTTGAAAAACCCGAGCATGCTCAGGTTCACGGCGACGCTGATGATGAGCCAGAGCCGGCGCTCGCGTGGTTCTTCCAGTTTTCCCATTTTCCGGCCGAGATAGAAATCGAGCGCGGTCGTCGCGAAAAGGAGCGCCGCGAAAGGTGGATTCCACGCGCCATAAAAAAGGTAGCTCGCGACCAGCAGCAGGTTCTTGCGCCCTTGCCACGACCGCATCGTCCAGTAAGCAGCCAGCACGACCGCGAAGAAAACTATGAAGGTGAGCGAGTTAAAAAGCATCCGAAGCCGTTGTCACTAGCGAGAGGCGGCGGCGGCGACAAGCCCTTTTGAGAATTATCTGCGTTTCGCAAAAACGGGAACGGCTAAATTATTGACTTCGCGTCAGTCCCCGGGCAAGGAACAATCCACGGGTGCGCCATCGAAAAGCAAAAAACGACACGCTTGCAATTTTTCTCGTCATTGTTTGCGCGGCCACGATCGACTCGAGCCGCGCGGAACTGCCGCCTTGGGCATACAAAGAACAGCAGGAGAAGGCGCCGGAAGCGCTCGTGATCAAGGTGCAGTTCGTGAGCAAGCGAGAGGCGACGGAGGAGAAATGGAAAGAGATCGAGTTCACCGTGAAGGCGGAGGTGCAGAAAGTAGAACGCTCGGCCACGAATCTGGCGCCGGGAAAGACAATCGAGATTCGGTACAGCCAGCGTCATTATTCGCGACCGATCGTGGGCCCGAGTGAAGTTCCGGCGTTGAAGGAGGGCCAGGTCTGTCCGGCCTATTTGTCCGGAGACGGGAAGGCGTATTCGCCGGCGGCCGGCGGGTATTCGTTCGAGACGGTTCGGTAGGGCTGTCTGAATCCCTTCTATGTTGGGCTCTTGCTTGGGTTAAAGGGCATCAGGTGCAAGATCATTTCATGCGCAGGAATTTACGGCTCAAGCTCCGCTTGACGCGTAGGAACGCGCCAGTCACCATCGCTCTTCCTAAACCTCATTGTCATGACTATTCCCACCGAACCCATTGGGAGCATCCCGCGCCCGGTCGCACTAATAGAGGCGATCAAGACACAGGGGAGCGATGATCCCGCTCTCGATCCGCTATTCGACCAAGCGATCCGCGACACGATCGAGCGCTTCGAAGCGACCGGTCCGCCAGTGATCACCGATGGCGAGCAACGGAAATATCACAACTTCGCGACTTATTGCGTGGACGGGCTGCCGAACATCGCTCCCGACGGCTTCAAGTTGCCCTTCGTTCGCCACACCCGGCAATGGCCACGACTGACGCGCGGGCCGTTCCGCTATCTGATGAGCGCAGACCGGTTCGTCGATGTGGCGAAACGTTATGCGCACGCTCCGATCAAGCAGGCCGTCATCTCTCCCACTGCCTTGAGCCTGATGTACCCGGCGGAGCGATTCCCGGATATTTGCGCGACGAATTCATCGACGATCTTTTGAATGAGCACGAAAACGATCCGACGCTGTCTCTCCTAGGGCGTTCACACCGTTCAGATCGATTTCACTGAAGGCCGGCTGGCCGTAAAACTCGATCCTCCGGCGAGCTGCTGAACAGTTTCATTCATCTCAATAACCTCGCGCTCCGCCGCTTCTCCGTGGCCGACCGGCAAAAGACCAGGTCTTTTGGAACCTGCTCAATAACGCGGTGAAGTTCACGCCCGATGGAGGCAGTATCACCCTTCGCACCTGGAATGATGAAACGGGCCGATGCGTCATTGCCATTAGCGATACCGGCATCGGCATCGAGGCGGACCATCAAGCGCGAATCTTTAACGCTTTCGAACAGGACGAGCGCACGATTACGCGCCGCTTCGGCGGTCTGGGACTGGGCCTGGCAATCTCCAAGACGCTAGTCGAGCTGCACGGCGGCACGATCGCGGTGGAAGCCAGGGGAGCGGACGCGGCGCCACCTTCTGCGTACTCTGGCTGCGCTGGAAGATCGGGAGATCGAGTCGAAGAAATCTGTGAGTGGCAACGGCGAGTGCCGGCGAGTTTGCAGGTGTTGATTGTCGACGATCACGCGGAAACGCTTCCAGTGCTCTTCACTCTTCTCAGTAAACGTGGCTACAAAGTCGCCGCGGCCGTTTCTTTCCAGCGCGCGCTCGAAATTCTCGAGGGGGAGCGGTTCGATGTTCTAGGAGCGGTTCGATGTTCTATTAGCGACATCGGGTTGCCGGATGGGGACGGTAAAGACCTCATCCGGGCAGCGAAGCACAGGCAGGCCCTGAAGGGAATTGCCTTGAGCGGATTCGGTATGGAAGACGATCGCCGGAACAGCCGGGAATCGGGATTCGATTATCACCTGACCAAGCCGATCGAGTTTCAAGAGCTCGAAAGCGTGCTCCGGGAGATCGCCTCGTAGGGAACGAGGCACCCGGCCGCGGCGGGGCCTCCCGCAATCTTCGAGGGTAATGGAATGGCGGCTGCTTGGTTACGGCAGGTATTGCTCGTGATTTCCTCGTCCAAGAACATATGAATTCCGAACCGGAGACCCTCGACCAACGGTGGCTGCCGAACGCGGCCCTCTTCTCGAAGATGAAGATCGTCGCGATCGACGACGAGCCGGCTAACGTGGCCCTCCTCGAGATGATGCTGGCTGACGGGGGTTACACCCGCGTCAAAACGGTGACCGATTCGCGGCTGGCCATGGACGTCTGCGTCAGATTCGAACCCGACCTGGTCCTGCTCGACCTAATGATGCCGCATGTAGACGGCTTCGCGATCCTCGAATCGCTTCGGGCCGCGGCCGGTGAGGCGTTCCTGCCCATCATCGTCCTGACGGCCGACGCAAACGAAACCACGAAGCTCCGGGCCTTGCGCGCGGGCGCAACCGATTTCCTGCTCAAGCCTTTCGACCAGCTCGAAGTGCTTCTTCGCATGAGTAACCTGCTCGAGACGCGAAGACTTCATTTGCAACTCGACATGCAGCTCGCCGCCTACGCGGACGCTGTGCGCGAGCGGACGTCCGAACTTCGCGAAGCTCAGCGCGCCATTGCGCAAAACTGAGTCCTAGTAGGAAGCGCCGGTGAGCGTGAAGGTGACAGGGCATGTCACCGACGAAACCGTCCTCGGTCTGAAGTGCCACCGCCTGAAGCCAGTCACCGCGGCGTTATCCAGGAATGGGCTGCCGGTAGTTCTCGACATGGAGACGTTGAGGACGTTTCCGGTTACGGGATCAACGGTCATGACCACGACTTCGTCGCCGGTAGTCTTCTGCCGTCTTGCTTCATAGGGATACTCTGGCCGAGGCGCGCTGAGAGCGAACGCCTTTGCTAATACCAGGGGCAGGGAGCCGGAACGCGTATGGGTGTTTGGTCTAACTATCGGCGTAAACCTGCTGGTCTGTCTCCGCACTGGGGGCGGAGTTGATTTCTCGTCGATGAACAATTGCTCCGTGGGCGGTGGAGTCGGCAACGGGTCGGATAGGTCTGGGGGATCCAGAATCGGCCTATCCGGCTCCAGGTCTATCGGAGGATCGTAGTAGACGCCCGATGGCATCGCTGGTTCTGGTTCTGGCCTGTGAATATTGGCCAGGCTAAGAGCCCCTACATGAACTAGCGCGGCGATCGCCAGGGCCGCTCCGAAACGTTGCTTGTGTCGTGATCGGTAAAGCAAGGCTCGTGTCATAACTGGTCCTTTCACCAGTCAGACACGCAAAGTTTGACAAACTTACTACCAAATCCGGACACGACGTTGTTTTCATGAGTTGCGCAGACTGGCGGCCCGCCGGACATCGTCCAATCAAGTTCGACTGCTCGGGATGTTTCTGGGGAGCGCACGCGCTCTCGCGTGCTGGCGATGGCGCCTCGCCATTGTGCACTTGTTTGCGCACCGGCTTTCAGCAAAGATCGTCGCATCTACACCGTTAGTCCGAACCGGCGCCGAACCATTTCTTTTGCAGCTCGTCCATGAAGCCACGCTCATTCAAAGCGAGCAAGGCTTGGTTGATAGGAAGCCGCAACGGACTTTCTTGCTGAAGCCCAATCCCATAAAACTGTTTCTCGAACGTTGGGCCGACGAGGCGAAGGCGAGTGCCGGTTCTCTTGGAGAGATAGTAGCGAAGAACCGGCGCGTCATACACGACCGCCTTTAACTCACCGGAGTTCAGCGCCGCGATGGCGCTTGGGACATCCGCATAAGGCGAAACCTTCGCTTTGTTCTTGCGAAGCCAGACCTCGGCGGTGCTGCCCGCGATCGTTCCGACTTTCACGCCCGGCAAATCGCCCGGGCCGCTAATGTCGCCGGTCAGGCTCTTCACTGTCATCTCCGTCGTCACCACGGCGGTGAAGTAAGCGATCAGGATGATGCTGGCTACCATCCAGAGAATGGCCAGGAGTCGCGCGGGCACGCCCATTGGTCCTTTGGCTTCGCACCCGCCGGAGAGCAGCATGCTGTTAGTCCACCAAAAGGACTCCCAAACTCCGGCGCCATAAGCTTCCGGATACATCTCCGCGTTCTTTCGGCGCTCGAACCACCAAACCAGGTGCGAGATGACGAGCATGACGAGAAGGAGAGTTCCCACGATCTTAAGAGTGGTCCAACTTAAAAAAGTTCGCGCCAGGTTAGCGGTCATGCTCCCGCTGCTTTGCGTGTTCGTCGCCACGAGAATCTGGAGGCCGGAATCGTAATAGGGCTGGGAAAAATCCATAAAGCCGTGGCGCTCGGCCGTGATGCTGATCGCGGCGATGGCGACGTCCGCCTGCTTATTCTTCAGCGCGTCGAGCATTTGCGGGACCGTCTCGACACTTTGCATCTCCGATTGGAAACCAGCTTCCTTCGCCACGGCCTCCCAGAGATCGATGCTAAAGCCCATCAGCTTCCCGTTCTCGGCAAAGGAGAACGGTTGCACCGGTTTCGTCACGGCACGGAGTTTTTGCTGGGCGAACGCGGAACCGGCAAGGAAGCAGCCGATCACAATGGCGATGAGAAGAGAGCGCAGGCGGGCAGTCACCCCCGAGGCATAAATCTGCCCGTGCCACCGTGTCAATCACCGTGCTCGAATGCGGATGCAGAAAGTCCCGTGCATGCTAATTTCCATCATGCCGTCTGATTCGCCCGAGACACCGAAACGCGAAGACGAGGCCTGCGCGCGAGAGAAGGACCCCGAGAGCGAAGAAAAGGGCGCGGTGCGTCCGGCATCGGAGAAAATTCCGGAAGGCGGTTCGGATAACTTGCGCCGTCGCGCCGATTGGTTTCAAAAGCGGACCGGCCAAACGCCGTAGGTTTCTCTTCTGTAGCCGCCGCCCTGTGGGCGGCGTGAGAGCAAAACGTCGCCTGTCCCCACGCTTCGCATAGCGAAGCGGCTGCAGAAATCCTATCCTGAGCGTTCTAACTCGCGCCGCGCACCTTCAGCCGCCAAATGCTTCGGCCATAAGTCGCGGTAGTCAGCGTCCCGGCGCCTTGATGAAAGACCAGGTCGACGCACATCGTGTTAGGCAGATTGCGCTTCTGGCTGCTCCACGTTCCACCGAGATCCTTCGACACATGGATGCCCGCATCGCTCGCGACATAGACCGTGTTCGGATCGTCCGGCGACACGACTACCGCGTGATGCGGCACATCCGGTAGCCTGCCACCATCGACGTCGTTCCAGTGCGCGCCGCCATCATCCGAGCGAAAGACATGCGAATTTCCGAAGTTCGCGACCGTGGCGAAAACCACATCCGCCTTCGTCGGGCTCGATTCCAAACGCGTGATCGTCACTCCCGGTAATTCCGGCCCCGCCATGTTCGGGCTCCAGGTCGTGCCGCCATCGAGGCTGCGAAAGAAACTGCCGTTCTCCGTCGCGACATAGATCCGTTGCGAATCCGCCGGTGCCACTTCGATAGGGCTGATCGCGCTGCCGTCGAGTGAACCCGAGACCGCCTTCCAGGTATCGCCATCGTCCTTCGAACACCAGACCCGCGTGGACCCGGTGAACACCGTCGCCGGCCGGTTCGGATCGAGCGTGATATAAACCATCCAGACGCTTCCCTTCTCGCTCTCCGACGCCGGTGGCGAGACATCCTTCGATTGCCCCCCGCGAAAGCGGAAGATGTTCATGTTGTAATAAGAGGCGTAGACCTGGTTCGCCTTCGTGGGGTGGTAAACCATCCAGCCGCCATCGCCGCCGAGGATTTCGAAATGGTCGTTGCTCCCGCCGGTCGTGGTGACGACCGTACCGTTATCC
>JALYIN010000106.1 GCA_030775765.1 Verrucomicrobiota bacterium | reverse complement strand
AGGTAGCATCGAGGGTCTCAAGCGGGAGGGCACCGGCGGGCCAGGCATTATCCAGATTGAGATGAATCGCCTTGGCCAAGTTTTAAACGTTGCCGGGGAAAGGACGAAAGCAACGGCGCACTTCGCTCCAGGGGCGCGCAGGCCGGACTCCGGGCGCGAAAGTAAGTTGCATGGCAAAGAACGTGAACAACGGCCGGAAAAAGAGCGGCGCGAAGAACGGCTCCGACGAGCGGGACTTCTTTTGCCGGATTCGGGACGCCTTTGGGGTCTTCGCGCGGAAAACCTCCCGCGTGCTCGGCAGCGCCTGGGCCTTTGTCATCGCGATTCTCATTATCGTGATCTGGGCGATGACCGGGCCGGCGTTCGGATATTCCGATACCTGGCAGCTCATCATCAACACCGGCACCACCATCGTCACGTTCCTGATGGTGTTCCTCATTCAAAACACCCAGAACCGCGACGCAAAGGCGGTCCACTTGAAACTCGATGAGTTGATCCGGGCGCTCAGCGGCGCGCGCAACAAGCTCGTCGACCTGGAAAAACTTTCTGATGACGACCTGAAATCGCTCGAGACGGAATTCGAAAAACTCAGGAAGAAAGCGGAGGGGGCGAAAGAGGAAGTCGAGCAACTGAAGGAAACGGCCCAGGGCAAGACCCGTTAGGCCGGTTTTCTTTTTTCGATCGACAACGGTAGCGCTTCGCCGCTTCGAATAAACCTGGGCCCGCTCGGGCAAAGACGAAATATTTCGCAGCGATGGCAATCGGGCCGGCGTGCGAAACAGCGGCGGCGGCCGTGCCAGATGAGCCAGTGGCTCCACATCGTCCAGTGCTTCGGCGGCACTAGCTTCATCAAATCCTGCTCGATCTTTTCTGCATCTGTCTGGCGCGTGATGCGAAACCGATGAGAGAGCCGAATGACGTGGGTATCGACGACGATCCCTTCGTCTTTCCCGAACGCATTCCCGAGAACGACGTTTGCCGTCTTCCGACCGACGCCCGGAAGCCCGTGCAGCTTTTCCATCGTGTCGGGAACGCGGCCGCCATGTTCCGCGACGATCGCCGCGGCCGCGCCACGAACGCTTTTCGTTTTGCTCCGGAAAAATCCCGTGGAGCGAATCATCTTTTCCATCGCCGCCGGCGGCGCCTTCGCGTAATCAGCGGCGCTGCGATATTTCGCGAAGAGCGCCGGAGTGACGGCGTTCACCCGCTTGTCCGTGCATTGCGCTGAGAGAATCGTCGCGACCAGAAGTTCGAGCGGGCTCCGGAAATCGAGTTCGCAGTGCGCGTCCGGATAAACCTTCGGGAGCGCTTTGACCAACTCCGCGACTCGTTGGCGCGGCGTCATTTTGCGACCGGTTCCGGTTGGCGACCGCGGGCTCGAGCCACCATCGCCCGCTCCCGCGTGACAGCGCGTTGCGCCCAGGCAAACTCCGTCGCCAGGATGGCAAGCCCGACCGGAATCACAATGAAAGCGGGGCCGGGCAAAACGATAAGCGCCACGCCAATTAGAAGAACGGTTCCGCCGATGAGTGCGATGATCAGTTTGCGCAACGGCGCCGCCACAGCCTTGAACGCCGCCCACAAACGCGAAAGCCCTTTCATCAGCGTTACGTCGCCGCGCTCTGAGAACGCGTCAATCCCCTCTTCTGTAGCCGTCCCCCTGTGGGCGACGCGAGCAGCGTTCTCTCTCACGCTTCGCGCAGCGAAGCGGCTACAGAACGACTATACCGCGAACGCCGCGAGCTTTTGCTGAAGGTCTGGCGGGGTGTGCGCCACAATCTCCGCGAACTCGCCTTCGTAGCGCAATTCCAGCACATGCCCGACCCGATGAATCTCGGCGATCAATCCCGCTTCGCTCTGCGGAATCCGGAAACGCGATTGCAGCCGCCACGCTCCCAGTTCACCCTCGAGCGCGTGCACGAGCTCGGCGACCCCGGTGCCTTTGCGCGCGGAAATCGCGACGCTGCCTGGGAACCGACTCGTGTAAACGCCGATCAAGTCGTCGTTCGCCAGCGCGTCGATTTTGTTGAACACCATCAGCGTCTGTTTCCCAAACGCACCCAACTCCTTTACCACCGTGTCGACCGCTTCGATGTGCTCGTCCACTCGCGGATGGCCGAGATCGACCACGTGAATCAACAGATCCGCCTCGACCACTTCCTCGAGCGTGGCCTTGAACGACTCGATCAACGTATGAGGCAGCTTGCGGAGAAAACCGACGGTGTCGGTGAGCAGAAGCCGCTGCTTGTTAGGGAGGGTCAGACTGCGGGTCGTCGGATCGAGCGTGGCGAAGAGTTTGTTTTCCGCGACCACGTCCGCGCCCGTGAGCAAATTTAGGAGCGTCGATTTCCCGGCGTTCGTGTAACCAACAACGGCCGCAACGGGCCATTGATGGCGTTTGCGACCTTGGCGCTGGACGTTGCGAACTTTGCGGACGCCTTCCAGATCGCGCTCGAGCCGGGCGATCCGTTCCTGGACACGGCGCCGATCGACTTCCAGCTGCGTTTCGCCCGGACCACGCGTGCCGATGCCGCCGGTCTGCCGCGAAAGGTGAGTCCACATCCGGGTCAGGCGGGGCAGGAGATACTGCAATTGCGCGAGCTCGATCTGCAACCGGCCTTCGCGACTGCGCGCGCGCTGCGCGAAAATGTCGAGGATAAGCTGGGTGCGATCGAGCACTTTTCTCGAAAGCAGGTTCTCCAGGTTGCGTCCCTGCGCCGGCGAAAGTTCGTCATCGAAAATAACGGAGGTGACGTGCTGGTCCTTGAACGATTCCTTGATCAGCTCGGCCTTGCCTTTGCCAATATAATACGGCGCGGTCGGCTTCTGGAGTTTTTGGGTGACGGTGTTGACCACCTCGGCGCCGGCGGAATTGGCCAGCTCAGCCAGCTCTTCCATGGAGTCGCGCAGATCCCACTTCGAGACGCCATCCTGCTCGAGGCCGATCAGGAGTGCACGCTCCTGGTTTTTCTTGGGGCGAACGTCAATCATCCACGGGCGAAAACGCGCGACGCACTTTGCGAGATGAGCTCGACAGCTTCAGCAGGGCGATGCGCGGAAAGGTTCAGCGATGCAAAATTAGTTTGCCGCTGGAACCAGGTCAACTGCCTTTTGGCGTAGCGGCGAGTGGCCTGCTGGATCTTTGCGATGCATTCGGCCTCGGAAACTTCACCGGCAAGGAGGGCGCGGATCTCGCGGACCCCGAGCGTTTTTTCCGCGGTCAGCCCGAGATTTTTTACGGCGCGCACTTCTTCGACCACACCCGCGGCGAACATTTCTTCCACGCGCTGATTGATCCGGGCGTAGAGCTCGATTCGTTCGCGGGTGATAAGCACGCCATTCTCCGGAAGCGATTGGTTCCATTCGACCCGCTGCGAGGAGAATGGTTTGCCGGTTAGCAGGCAAACTTCGACGGCCCGAATCAGTCGCCGCCGGTTCTGCCGGTCGATTTTTTCAGCGCCTTCGGGATCGAGAAC
The DNA here is from genome assembly GCA_030775765.1 of Verrucomicrobiota bacterium. Lineage (GTDB taxonomy): Bacteria > Verrucomicrobiota > Verrucomicrobiia > Chthoniobacterales > UBA10450 > AV80. The sequence continues at coordinate 848 of JALYIN010000106.1, read as the reverse complement.
GCGCAGGCTCCGGAATAATTCCTCGCTCGTCGTGCGCTCCAGTTTCTCCCGCAGCTTTGAGTTCGCGCCCGGGAGCGTCGCCAGCCCGTGCGTCAGCACTTTCACATAGAGGCCGGTGCCGCCAACGACGATCACCTGTTTACCGCGGGCGATAATCCCCTCTGCCATCGCGCGGTATTTTTCGACGTTCATCTCTTCGCTCAGGGGAACGGCGCCGATCAAATGATGCGGGGCCTTCGCCAGGGTCGCCTGGTCCGGTTTTGCCGTGAGCAGATCCAGCCCGCGATAAATCTGGAAGGCATCGGCGCTGACAACTTCCGCACCGAGCCGCTGGGCAACAGCAGCGGCCAGCTCAGATTTTCCTGTCGCCGTCGGCCCGACGATGAAGAAGACGCGTTTCATTTCGACATCGAATTACTTCGTGCTCGTGCTCGAGGACAAAACCGAATCGATCACGAGCACGAGCATGAGCGCGATACGAAACGGATCGCCAAAAAAAACCGGGAGACCGGTGGCAACCACCTTGTCTCCCGGTTTCGCAAAGCAACGACTCGTTAGTCGACCGAATGATGCTCGCTCGATTTCGCGCCGCTCACGACCAACTTCCGGCCGAGGAATTCCTTGTCGTGCAATTCCTGCACAGCGCGTTTCGCTTCATCGACGGTCTGCATCTGCACGAACGCGAATCCCTTGGATCGCTGATTGTGCCGATAGGTTACGACCTCCGCATTCTCGACGTGTCCAACTCCGTTAAAGAGCTCGAACAAATCGCTCTCAGTGGCGTCGAAAGACAGATTGCCGACGTAAAGACGAGGGGATGTAACTTCGACCGCTTCGGGTCTACGTAC
>JALYIN010000105.1 GCA_030775765.1 Verrucomicrobiota bacterium | reverse complement strand
TTGAATGCTGCCCTGGTGGAGCAGACCGGCGCGTGATCCTCGATGGCCAGCGCCGGCAATATTTTCTCAGAAGCTCATGACATCGGCCCTGACCGCATTTGCAAAACAATTCTCGGACACTCTTGGCGCCGCGGAATTCGCGAGACTCGCTTGCACTCCGTTCGCGTCCAGAGCGCGCCGAATGGCATCGTGCAAGGCGGCGTAAATCTCGGGAGAAGTGCGGGCGAAGAACGGATGAGAAGCGGGGATGATCACCGAGTAGGTGAGGTCATTGCCGTGCGGAACAATTCCGCCACCGGTCCAGCGGCGGACGATTTCCCGTTCCTGCGATTGAAGGGCGACTTCTGCGTAATGGCCGAAATAACCAAATGAGAGCGCCGGCTGTCGCCAGAGATAGAAACGGAGAACCGGAACCGCGGCCTCCGCCAGAAGCGCTTCGTCCACCGCCATGTTCAACGCCGCGGACTGGGGTTCGCGATCGTCGTAGACGTGCAGGGCGTGGAGCATGACCGCCCGTTACCGCGCCAATTCTTCCGCCACTCTTTGCGCGGCGGCTCGTGGATCAGGGTCACCGGTGATCGGACGGCCGATTACGAGGTAATCCGCTCCCGCATCGATTGCTTCACGGGGCGTGGCAAAACGCTTTTGATCCCCGGGGTCCGAGCCGGTCGGTCGGATCCCCGGAGTGACGATCTTGATTTTGTCGCCAAATTCCGCTCGCAGTATCCCGGCTTCATTCGGACTGGCGACCAAACCATCGATGCCGTTGGCCACGCCGAGGCGGGCGAGGCGCAGGACTTGGTCGCTTGTCTTTCCTGGGATCCCGACCTCTGCCAGGGTTTCGTCCGTCGAGCTCGTCAGGACGGTAACGCCGAGCAGGAGCAGGTCGTTGTTTCGCGCGCTGACGGCGGCGCGGATCATTTCGCCGCCGCCGCTCAGATGAATCGTCAACATGCGCACCCCGAGCTTACCGGCGGATTCCACTGCTCTCGCGACCGTGTTCGGAATGTCGTGCAGCTTGAGGTCGAGGAACACCTTCGGCCCTAGGGAAGAAATGGAACGAATCAGCGCTGGTCCTTCCGCCGTATAGATTTGGAGGCCGATCTTGAACATACCGACATCGTCGGCCAGCAAGCTGCTTAGCGGCTGCGCTTCCTTCGCCGTCGCCACATCGAGCGCGACAATGATCTTCTCGGCGGATGGCGATTTCATTCTGTTGTTCTGCGGTGGTTGCTGAACAAATTGCAGGATATGCAGCTTTCGGCGCCGGCGAAAATCAATCTTTCCTTCCGGATCAAGGGTCGCCGGGCGGATGGCTTGCACGAAATTGAAACGCTGATGGCGCCGATTTCGCTCGCCGACCGGATCACCATCGAAAGGGTGGGAGACGACGGCGACATTCATTTTTCCTGCGACGATCCTTCCCTGCCGGCCGGCGACGATAATCTCGTCGTCCGCGCGGCGAAGCTTTTTTGCCAGCGGGCCAACCTCAAGAGTGGAATAACGATCGTTCTGCAAAAGAAGATCCCGCACGGCGCGGGCCTGGGCGGCGGCAGTAGCGACGCAGCGAGCACGTTGCTCGGCCTGAACGAACTCTTCGCGGCCGGTCTTCAGCAGGCCGAGCTGCTCCAACTCGCCGCGCAGCTTGGCTCCGATGTTCCATTTTTCGTGGTGCGTTCCGCTGCGGTCTGCCGCGGGCGCGGAGAAATCGTGGAGCCAGCGTCGCTGGCGAACAAACTGCGGATTCTGTTGCTCAAGCCGGATTTCGGCGTCCCGACGCCGTGGGCTTATGGAAGGTGGAAAGAATCGAAGGAGCTGCCGGGAGTGGAATATTCGCCACAGGAATTTAATGGCGTTTACTTCGTCAACGATCTCGAGCGCCCGGTCTTTGAGAAGTTCGTGTTGCTCGCGCATCTGAAAACGTGGTTCCGAAAGCAGCCCGAAGTGGCCGTTTCGTTGATGTCCGGATCGGGCTCGACTGTGTTCGCGGTCGTGCGCGTGGGAGCGGGCGGCGAAGCATTAGCCGCGCGCGTTCACGCGGAGATCGATGCGACACTATGGACGTGCGATTGCGAGGCCGGGTAGCGCGCGCGTCTCGCGCGTTGGTTTCGGCGTCTCGCCGAAACAGGCTTCCAGGAAAGTCCGCGATAGCGAGACGCCATCGCCAACGGGCGAGACGCCCGCGCTACCCAGCCTTTCGCCGCAAACTCGCCACCGCGTATTCGCGATTGAGCTTCGCGATTAAACTGGCGCTGATCTGCGCGGGGCAAACGGCTTCGCACTCGTAGGTGTTCGTGCAATTGCCGAAACCTTCGCCGTCCATCGCTGCGACCATTTTCAGGACGCGGCTCGTGCGCTCGGGCTGCCCCTGGGGCAGAAACGCGAGATGCGAAACTTTCGCCGCCGTGAAAAGCATGGCGGAGGCATTCGGACACGCGGCCGCACACGCGCCGCAGCCGATGCAGGCGGCTGCTTCCATGGCGCGATCAGCGTCCTGCTTGGGCACGAGCGTCGAATTCGCCTCCGGCGCGGACCCGGCGCGCGCCGCGACGAAACCGCCGGCCTGGACGATGCGATCAAGTGCGCTGCGATCCACCACCAAATCTTTGATGAGCGGGAATGGCTTCGCGCGGAACGGCTCGACGACGATCGTGGCGCCGTCCCTGAACCGCCGCATGTAAACTTCGCAGGCCGCCCCGGGATGATCGGGACCGTGCGCTTCGCCGTTGATCGTGAGCGAACAGGTCCCGCAGATTCCTTCACGGCAATCCGAATCGAATGCGATCGGCTCTTCGCCTTTCGCGATGAGTCCTTCGTTCACTACGTCGAGCATTTCGAGGAACGACGTGTTCGGTGAAACATTTTCCGCCCGATATTCGACGAGTTTGCCTTTCGTCTTCGGGTCTTTCTGGCGCCAGACTTTAAGTTTGAATTTCACTTATAGCTCCTCTGCGTCAGTTGGACCGTTTCGAAAACAAGTGGTTCGCGATGCAGTTTTGGCGGAGCGATCGAACCGTTTCCTTGAAATTCCCAAGCGAAAACATCGGTGAAATTTTCGTCGTCGCGCAGCGCTTCACCATCGGGCGTCTGGTGTTCCTCGCGGAAATGGCCGCCGCACGATTCATCGCGGGTCAGCGCGTCGGTGCACATCAGTTCGGCGAACTCCAGGAAATCGGCAACGCGGCCGGCGCGTTCGAGCGACTGGTTAAGCGCTTCGCCATCGCCGAGCACTCGGATCCCTCGGCCGCGGGACCAGAATTCCTCACGTAACTGTGGAATCCGAGCGAGCGCTTCCCGCAAACCGGCGGCGTTTCGCGCCATGCCGCATTTGTCCCAAAGCAACAGGCCCAATTCTCGATGGAACGAATCGACCGAGCGCGTGCCGTTGATGGCGAGCAACTTTTCAGTACGCGTTCGAACCTCAGTTTCCGCCTGCCGAAATTCCGGGCGGTCCGGCGAAGGCCGTTTCCCGATCTGGGGCGCGAGATAGGCCGGCAGCGTATACGGCAAAACGAAATACCCGTCGGCCAATCCCTGCATGAGCGCACTCGCCCCGAGCCGGTTCGCGCCATGATCGGAAAAGTTCGCTTCGCCGATGACGTGAAGGCCAGGCACGTTGCTCATCAAGTTATAGTCCACCCACAAACCACCCATCGTGTAATGGACGGCGGGATAAATTCGCATCGGACGGCGATAGGCATTTTCGCCGGTGATCTTTTCGTAAATGTGAAACAGGTTTCCGTAGCGTTCACGGATGGTGCTCTCGCCCAGGCGCGTAATCGCATCGCCGAAATCGAGGTAAACTCCCCGACCGCTGTCGCCCACGCCGCGTCCTTCGTCGCAAACTTCCTTTGCGGCCCGAGATGAGATATCACGCGGGGCCAGATTCCCGAAGCTTGGGTATTTTCGTTCGAGATAATAATCGCGCTCATCCTCAGGGATCTCATTGGGGAGGCGCTTGTCCCCCGGTTTCTTCGGAACCCAGACGCGCCCATCATTCCGAAGCGACTCGGACATCAGCGTCAGCTTCGACTGGTTCTCGCCGCTGACCGGGATGCAGGTGGGATGAATCTGCGTGAAACAGGGATTGGCGAAGAGCGCGCCTTTTTTGTAAGCGCGATACGTCGCGGTAACGTTGCAACCGCGCGCGTTGGTCGACAGGTAGAAAACGTTTCCGTACCCGCCCGTGGCCAGTACAACTGCGTCACCCGCGTGAGCTTCGATTTTTCCCGTTACCAGGCAGCGGGTGATAATTCCTTTGGCGTGACCGTCGACCAGCACGAGGTCGAGCATTTCTGTTTGCGGAAACATCGTCACCGTTCCGGCGGCGATCTGGCGGCAGAGCGCCTGGTAGGCACCGAGGAGAAGTTGTTGGCCGGTCTGGCCGCGCGCATAAAAGGTGCGCGAAACTTGCGCGCCGCCGAACGAACGGTTCGCGAGCAAGCCGCTGTATTCGCGCGCGAATGGCACCCCCTGCTCGACGCATTGGTCGATGATGAGGTTACTGACTTCCGCCAGCCGATAGACGTTGGCTTCGCGAGAGCGGAAATCGCCGCCTTTAATCGTGTCGTAGAACAGCCGGAAAACGCTGTCGCCATCGTTCTGATAATTTTTCGCGGCATTGATGCCGCCCTGAGCCGCGATGCTGTGGGCGCGGCGCGGGCTGTCCTGGTAGCAGAAGCACTTCACTTTGTAGCCCAGCTCACCCAACGTCGCCGCGGCCGAGCCGCCGGCCAGGCCGGTGCCCACGACAATAATCTCAAATTTCCGCCGATTATTGGGAGCCACGAGCCGGGAGTGATCCTTGTGGTTCGCCCATTTCTGGGCGAGCGGGCCGTGCGGGACTTTGGCGTCGAGATTCCCGATCATAACTGCTGGGCCGGCTTCACCCAGTGAAGGAGCACGGCGATGGGAATAGAGGTGTAACCGATGAAAATCAGCCAGGCGAACACACGTCCGGCGGTGGCCAGCCGGGGCGTGAGTTTTTTATCATTCAGGCCTAACGACTGGAAAAAGCTGGATGTGCCGTGACTGAGATGAAGCGCGAGCAGAAACATCCCGAGGACATAAAAGCCGGAGACATAATAATTCTGAAAGCCGTAAACCATCATCGAGTAGACGTCGTAGCGATTGAGCGGATCGGCTTTCAGCAAAAGGAAACGCGGGTCGGTCACGCGGACGGTAAAATGGGCGAGGTGATAAAGAATGAACGCCAGGACGATCAGCCCGCTCAACGCCATCGAGCGCGACGCGAATGTGGCCTTCACGTTCTCCTTCTTTTTGTAGGGCACCGGCCGCGCCCGGCGGTTTTCCAGCGCCAGGCTGATCGTGTAAAAAATGTGCAGCAGCACGTTGACGAGGAGAAAGGTTCGGATGACCCAGAGGAAAGGACCGAGCTCGCGCAAATGTTCGGAGTAGGAGTTGATCCAATCCGGTCCGAGAAAAACCTGCAGGTTGCCCAGGAGATGGCCGACGACGAACGCGATCAGAACAACGCCGGTGATCGCGACGATGAATTTCTTGCCCACTGAGGAGCGGAAGAATGAAGAAGGCGCGGTCACAGGCTTGGCAAGCTCCAGCCGATCGGCCGCTGGATAGCTGAAAGTAGAAGTCGGGTATTTTGTGTCAAGCTGGCCGGTGCACGCCCTGGTCCGAACCCGCGAGATCGGCAAGCTGCGCCACGCGAACGCGGGCGAGAAAATAGCGACGGGCTGGTGCGAGGGCCTAACGAATGCAGACGATGAATGCGAATAGCGTGGGGCTGGGCGGCGGTCATTGGCCGGCGCCGCCCGGCCGACGCAGTCCTGCTGGCCTACGCGGACGCGCGGGGTGAATGGACAGCGTTCGCGCTGTCGGGCGCCGTGATCGATCGTCCGGATGTGGCGAAATCATTGCGCAGCTCCGAGCAACTTCGGAGCGGCTGGGGCGCCGTTTTTCCTCGAAGCGCAGTGCCGCCAGGCGCGGAAATCTCGGCCTGGGCGGTGGACGCGAAGGACGCGAAGCTCTACCGGCTCGAGGCTCCGCAGCGCTCATTTAATCCGTGAGCGTTCGCGGACTTCCCGCCTTATCCCCGACGCGCCACCGTTTGGAGTGACACGACTTTGCGGAACGGGAAAGCGGGATAGTCCTGGCCCCCACGCCAGTGATGATGACCTTGCGGAGAGAGAAAGAAAGTCTCCACGTCCGCCTGGAGCCGTTGTAACAGCTCGTCGAAAGGCAGGTCGTCGGTCGCTCCTGTAACGCGCTTCTGTTCGGCAAGAATTCTTTGGGCGTTGAAAAGATCGTGAGCGTCACCATGGCCTTGCAGGATGAAATCAAAGCAATGGATCGAGGCTCCGCCGGGCGCGAGAAATTCAGCGATGGCGTCGAAACAGGCTGGCAGTGAATCCGCTGGAATGTGTTCCAAAACCGAGATGGAAAAAATGGCGTCAAACGATTGCGACGGCACTCCCGGCAGGCCCGGGCGGAAGTATTCGCGCACGATTTTCACCTGGGGAAACTGTTCCACATAACGCTCGTAATCGGTCGGACCGTTGCCGAAACCATCATAGGGATCGACGAGCGTTACGTCGTAACCCAACTCGCAGAGGAACCCGCTGACGATGGGCTCGCCACCGCCGATCTCGAGCAGTCGCGCCGGTGGGGGGACATTTGCCAGGATGGCTTTCGCGGTCCAAGGGCGCTGCACATTTTTCAGGTCGCCGTCCAAGGGGGCGATTTGCGGAAGCGCGTCGACGCTTTCGCAGAAATCCCGCACCGTGGCGTACGAAGTCCCGCTGCGCGGTCGCTCGGCGCTCGCGAAGCGGGCGAGGATGGAGGCGGGTTGTCCCGGACCGCTAAGAAGACGCCGTGGCTGATACATCGTCATGTTTCTTTGGCGGGTCGGCTGCGATCCTTTCGTAGAATCCAGCCAGCTCACCGGCGTTCTCCGTCCAGTCGAAGTATTTCCGGGCAAAAGCGACCGCACCCTGGCCAA
>JALYIN010000104.1 GCA_030775765.1 Verrucomicrobiota bacterium | reverse complement strand
GCGTTCAGCACTCCCACTGTCTCGACGTGGGACAACTTAGTCTGCGTCATTGCGAGACTACGCCGCCATCGTCACGAGAATGGGGTCCGTCAGCGTCCCGAGTTCGTGAAAATGCTGCAGATGCCGTTCGATGGCTGAAGTCACCGCTTGACCACGGCACACGAGTAAAATGCCCTTGGTGCTTTGGACGTCTTCGGCGATGGTCATGCCGTTTTTCACTTTATTCGGTGCTACGCGAAAGGGGGTGGGGGCGGAGATCGAGCAAATCTGCGCCAGTCGATCGGTGAGTGCCGGATCAAAGCGGCCGCTTTTGCCGCGCAGAAGTGTGAGCGCTTGAGCGTCGGTCGCGCCGCGTGTTTGCAGTTGGTCGAAAGCGAGCACCAACCGTAAAACTCGGCCGCCCAAGGGTATGTCTTGACCGCTGCGTGAATCGGCGGGAACGCCGGAACCATCGAAGTTCTTGAGCTGGTACAAAATGCTCTCGGCGACCCGTTCCAGTCGCGGAATTTCGCCTATTAGTTTTGCCCCCGCTTGCGGGTGCGCCTCGAATTCGGCGCGTTCCTTGGCGCCCAATGTGTCGCCGCCGGCGACGCTCTTGAGCGTTTGACCCGACAATCCAACGCAGCCCAGGCGAGATAAGCGAGCAGCGGCGCGCATTTCCCACGCATCGATGCCCGCCAAACCATCCGAGAGTTTTGAACAGGTGCGCTCGATCCGGTCCGTGCTCCCGAAGATCTCCGGCTTCGCGATCGACAGTGCCTCGAGCAGCACCTTGATGCTGCCTTGCAGCGTGCGGGTCAAAAGCTCGCGTTCCGCGGTAAGCAGTTGATATTGCCGTAGCGCCTGTTCCAAGACGCTGGTCAGCGCCGTTTCCTCGCACGGCTTGTTCAGGAATTTGAATACTTCGCCGTCGTTGACGGCAGCCGCCGCAGTTTGTTGATCCAGATTGCCGGTCAACATGATGCGGATCGTGTCGGGCTTCACCTTCCTGACACCGAGTAAGAAGTCCACCCCGGACATCTGCGGCATGCGCATGTCGGAAACGACCACCGCAAAATCGGGTTCGGCCTGAAGCAGGACGAGCGCTTCCTGGGGATTCGTCGAGGTGTGCACCTCGAAAGTCTTACGGAGCATGCGCTTGATGCCGTCCACGACGTTAGGCTCATCGTCCACGAACAAGACTCTTCTATTTTTCACGGTATGGCCTTGTGGAGGAGTCGCCGAGCGGTGGGTCTGGGAGTCCGCCTCATTTGCTAAGCGGCCGCTTTGGTAATGACGGAAAGCCAGCTGCTCATGTGCGCGGCCATTCCGACCGAGTCCAGGTAGCCAGGTTCGAACTCGATTTCGTCTGTTGAGTTTGTCATGTGCGCCATTCGATCCGCGACGTGCAGAATCCCTGCGAGGCCAAATCCCGGCGCCGCAGCTTTGCTCGGCGTGTGATGGAAAGCGATGGCCTCGATGAGCGGGTCTGAAAATCCCCACAAACCCAACAGGTAGGCTCCCGCCTCAGCATGATCGTTCGAAGAAACCTCGCTGCTAATCTCGCCGGTCAAACCCGGCCGCGTGGCAAGAACCAATTTGCCCAAATCGTGCAACACGCCGGCCAGGAAGGCCTCCTCGGCCCGGGGGGTTTCCCATCCTTCATGCAGCGCCAACGCGCGGGCGCCGGCCGCGGTGAGAAGACTGTGTTGCCATAGCTGCTCCAAGTTAAGTCCGCCGAGCTCGGCGGCTGCGAACTCCTTGAACAGGCTGTGGCCCAGGACCAATCCACCAATTGTATCGAGTCCTAGGAAGGAGACCGCGCGTTCCGCGGTTTTGAATGACTTCCCCACCCCGAAAAACGCAGAGTTCGCCAGCTTGAGGATCATGGCCGTCATCACCATGTCGGCGCCGATGATGCGCCCGACCTCGGCAATATCCGGCTCCGGCTCTCGTAAGCAAGCGAGTATTCGTTGATACACGCTCGGTAAGCTCGGCAACGTATCCACTTGACCGATTCGCCGCACCAATCGCTCATCGCGCAGCAGAAGGCGCAGCGAAAAGGCGCGGGTAACCGCCGCTTTTAACGTCGCGACATCGCAAGGTTTCGATAGGTACTGGTGCGCCGTTCCGGCCACTTGCATGATGCTGCTGGATTCAGCATACCCAGACAAGATAAAGCGCACCGCTTGGGGATACAGGCGCTTAACCTCGGCCAACAGGTCCCGGCCGGTCATTCCCGGCATGCGCATATCCGTTACAACCACGTCCGCCGGCGCCACGGCCAGCAGCGCAAGCGCTTCAGCGCCGCCCGTGGCAAACGACATGTTCCATTCGGCGCGCATGCTGTGCATGGACCGACGCAAGCCGTCGAGCACGCTTTTATCGTCGTCCACGAATAGGATCCGGATCAAGTGGAACGCCTGGACTTTGCGGATGTGTCGAGCCCGGGCGCGCACTCTGACCGGTCAACGGTGTGTAATATTTTCATTCCATAACTTCCTTGCTAAGGGGTTCGGATCATGCGCGTATGGGTGACATAAGGTCTGCTCAAAGTCTCATCTTCATGCCGCGGCTTTGACGATGGGCGGCGTGGTGGCACCGACGCGCCCCTCAATGGGAAGGCGGATGAAGAACGTCGTCCCGTTGCCCCCGGTTTCGAAGCGTATCGTTCCGCCGTGCTTGTTGACGATGATGCTGCGCGCTAGCGCCAATCCTTGGCCCGTACCCTTGCCGACTTCTTTGGTGGTAAAAAAAGGATCGAAGATCTTACTGCGCGCGGCTTCCGGAATACCCGTGCCCGTATCGCTGATCGCGATTTCAACCTCGTTGCCGTCGCGCCGAGTGCGTACGGTGAGTTTTCCCAGGCCGCCGGTATCCTTGACGACATCGCCGATGGCATGCGCGGCGTTGACCAGCAAGTTGAGCACTACTTGATTGATTTCGCCGAGAAAACATTGAACGGGCGGCAGATCGCCATAGTCGGTTTCGAGCAGCGCCACATATTTGAATTCGTTATTGGCGATCACGATGGTGCTCTGTATAGCCTGATTCAAATCGGCTTCGGTTTTTTGTGCTTGATCGGGATGGGCGAACTGCTTCATTGAACGGACGATCGTCGCGACCCTTCCCAAGCCTTCGAC
>JALYIN010000103.1 GCA_030775765.1 Verrucomicrobiota bacterium | reverse complement strand
TTCCAGGGTCTCGGCTTTGCGTCGCTCGGCTTCATTGCGCTGACGTTCGGTGATGTCGCGGAAAACAAGCACCACGCCGGCGACTTCGTTTTTGCTGTCGCGAATAGGGGAGGCGACCTGCTCGATGACGTGTTCGCCGCCCTGGCGCGAACGCAGGGTCGCGTTCTCCGGCATGCTGAGCAGAATGGATTGCGCTTCGTTTCGGGAACCGGTCTTCTGCGCTCGGGCCTGCGCCTGCAGGTCGATCGCGATGTTGTAAACAGATTTCAGAGAGCGGCCGATGGCTTCCTTGGACGTCCAGCCGGTCAGGTTTTCCCCGGCGTTGTTTATCATGATGATCTTGCCCTGCACGTCGGTCGTGATGACGCCGTCCTCGATGGAACGCAGCGTAACGGCCAGGCTTTCCTTGTCCGCCGCGATTTCCTGTTCGAAGCGCCGGCGTTCGGTCACGTCGCGCACCATCGCGACAAAGAGTGTTTGCTTATCGACCACCATCTTGCTCAAGGAAATTTCGATGGGGAACGTCGCGTGTCGGCGGGTGCGGCCGACAGCCATGGTTGTGCAGCCCGTACGTTTCTCGAGGTCGTCCCAGGCGCAGGCGACGGGATCGGGTTCACTGCCGTAACTCTTGGGCACCAGCTTGGTAAACTTGTGGCCGACCATCTCGTTGTTGATGCAACCGAACATTTTTTCCGCCGAGGGATTCATCGAGCAGATGATGCCCTGCTCATCGACCGTGATCATGCCATCGAGAATATTTTCAATGATGGACCGGATCCGGGTCTCGATTCCTTCCAGCTTGGCTAACTGGCGACGCACCAGGACAAAGCTGTAGCTGTTCGAAACGATCAGCAGCCCCACGGCGAACACGCAGAGCAGCGCCAATCCTGTCGTCTTCACGATCCGATCCCGGCTCGCGAGGCTGGAGCGTGTTTCGTAAAGATTCACCTCGTCCGTCTGGAATTTCTTCAACATCTCCCGGATGTCGGTCATCAATGCTTCCCCGTTATTCTTCGTCAGGACCGCAGCCAAATCTTTCCCGGTTCGCTTCGCTTCCATCTCCGGGGTTGCCGCGCCCTGGGTCCAGCGTTCCACGCCCTTCTTGATTTGGCTCAACGCCTCCGATTGTTCCGGGACATTTGCGACGAGTATCGAAAGGTACCCGTGGTAGGTATAGAAATCCGCCGTGGCGAGGCGATAGGCGTCAGCAAAGCTGTTGTCCCCGGTCAGGAGATAACCGCGCTTTTCCTTTTGCATTTCGATCACGGAGCGCTCGAGTTTGGTGAGGAAATCGAGAATCTGGGTTGATTGGGCGGCCCACTCCTGTTCGCGCATGCGCTGGTTGAGGACGATTTGCTCCTCGTTCTGAAGCGATTGCAGAATCTCGCGGGTCTGGTTAAGCAGTCCGTTGCCGAGGAGCCCATAGGAGTCGCTTGCCTCCAGCAACTGAGCAGCGCCCCTGGTTTGCCGTTCGTTAATTTGCGGTAAAGCAACTTCGTCTAACCACTTCTGAACGATCTCCTGTATTTTCATTACGCGCTTCCGCTGTTTCGGACTGTCCAGAATCAGGACCGTTAACTCTTCCACGCGCTGCTTGATGAGTTCCCGCCGGCTCTGGAAAGGATCAAGTTGCGAAGCGTCGCCGGTCAGTAAGTAGCCGCGATGTCCGGTTTCCAGCGCAGCAATGTCGTTTTCCAGCACGCTGCTGAGGCGCATGACTTCGAGGGTGTGGGCCCGAAGGGTTTCCTGATGGTGATTGCGGAGCGTGACGAACAGAAACAGCCCGGCTAGGAACGTGATAACGACAATCCCGACCGCCGTGCCGGACAACAGTTTGAAGTGAAAATGTTTCGGGCTAAAGAGCCACGCCGCACTTCGGCCGATGAGACCTCGACGAACGTTGATTTTCGGGGGTACGTCGATCTGAGTCATTAGAAATTCAAGAAAAGCAAGTAGCCTGCCATGCTTTCCGAGCTCCTTACGGATGCCGCGGATGCCGACCTAAAAGCAGGCTTAGTACCGGACGCGGACTAGAAATAATCCGGCGGCTGGGGCGACGTTGCGCGCGTGGGAAAATCGCTGCTTCGGATGATGAAGCCGGGATTGAATTTCGCCAGGTGATTCCTTACCCGACCCGACCTCGATGAGGGCTCCGACCATCAGCCGCACCATTTTGTAAAGGAATCCATCCGCTTCAAATTCGATGGATATCTGCGCGCCGGAATTGCGGACGCGAACGGTACGGAGTGTGCGCGTCGTATCGTCGACCGGCGCGCCGCGGTTGGCGGCGAACGAGGCGAAATCGTGGCGTCCGGCGAAAAACGACGCCGCGGCTCCGAGAGCAGTGCGATCAATTGGGTCGCGCACATGCCAGGCCCGCCCATTTTCCAGAGGGGGTAACACCTCGCCATTCCAGACTCGGTAACGGTAGAGTTTCCCTTTCGCCGAGAAACGCGCGTGGAACGAGTCGGCGACGAACCGGCACTGCGTGATTCGGATCGCAGGCGGAAGAACTCCGTTTAGGGCGGAGCGCCATCGCTCTTCCCCATAACGCCGGGCGGGGAGATCGACATGCGCGCACTGCGCGAGCGCGTGCACGCCCGCGTCGGTGCGGCCAGCCCCGTGAACGCGGACGCGCTGGGAACAAATCTGTTCGACTGCGCGTTCGAGATGGTCCTGAATCCCATTGCCGTTCCGCTGGCTTTGCCAGCCGGAAAAAGGAGCGCCGTCATAGGCGACAATCAACTTCAGCCGGGCCGGCATCCGGGGATCACGCGCCACCGGGAATTTCACTCGGAGGCAAACTGTCGAGATAACCTTGCAGGATCATCTGTGCGGCGACCTGGTCGACGACGCCCCGCGAATCCCGCGCCTTTCGACCGCTCGCGCGCAGGGCGCGGTTCGCAGCCATCGTGGTGAGACGCTCGTCCCAGGTCACGACTTTGCACGGCAGCAGCGCTTCCAGTTTTTTCACGAACACCAGCGCATCCATGGCGCCGGTTCCAACGCTGCCGTTCATGTGGCGGGGTAACCCGACAACCACGCGTTCGGCGTCTTTCTCGCGGACGATCTCCGCGATCCGCCGCGCCGCGTCCGCGGTCGCCGGAATCGTTTCTACCGGATGCGCCAGCATTCCCAGCTCGTCGGAAACGGCCACGCCGATGCGTGCCTTACCCAGGTCAATCCCGAGGATGCGCCGGCGCAGTTGCAGATCGCTCATTGCAAATCCTCCGGCACCTGCCCGAGCAGATTCTTGATCTTCTCGGCCTGGTGACGATGACAAATCAGGATCGCGTCCGCCGTGCGAACCACGATCAGGTTGTGCACGCCGAGCAACGCGATCCGCGCGCCGTCCGGGTTGAAGACGATGTTGTTAGACGACTCGAGCGCGGTAATCTCGCAGTTGGCGGCGTTCCCTTCCGCGTCGTTTTTGAAATACTTCGAGACGGCGCGCCAGCTGCCGACATCGTCCCAGTCGAAGGCCGCTTCCACCACCAGAACCCGGTCCGCTTTTTCCATGATCGCGTAGTCGAAGGAGATCCGCGGCAAGCCACTGAAGCGTTCCGACAGCGTTTTCTTGAAATTGTCGCGCGCTCGCAATTGCGAAATGAAGCTGGCCAGCTCCGGAGTGTGCCGGTTGAACTCGCTCAGCACGGACGGCACGGACCAGACAAACATCCCGGCATTCCACCGGAAATTTCCTTTGCGGATAAACGATTCGGCCAGGTCGGCATTCGGCTTTTCGCGGAAACGGTTTACTCGATGAACCGCGGTATCCGCAGCCGCACTGCGCAATTTCACCGCTTCGCCCTGCTCGATGTAGCCATAACCCGGACACGCCCAGGTGGGCTTGATCCCGATCGTGACCAGCGCGCCGGTTTCCTCCGCTGCCGCAGCCGCCGTGGTCAGCGTTTTCTGGAACGCGACGGTGTCGTTAATCACGTGGTCCGCCGGCAGCACGATCATCGTCGCCGAATGATCCCGCGCCGCGACCCATCCGACCCCGAGCGCGACCGCTGCCGCCGTATCCCGCTTCGCCGGTTCGGCCACGATGTTTTCCTTCGGCACCTGTGGCAGTAATTCCCGCACGGCCGCTTCCTGGTCGACGTTGGTCAGGATGAGCAGGCGCTCCGGCGCAATCAATCCGTCCAGCCGCACGACCGCTTGTTCCAGAAGGGTCTGCTCTGCGACGAGACGCAACAGTTGTTTCGGCCGCGCCCGCCGGCTCAAGGGCCAGAAGCGTTCGCCGCTTCCACCGGCGAGGATGAGCGCGTAGAGCGAGTTAGGCATGATTCGTTAGGTGCAAAAAAAGGCAGCCGGCACGCGAGCGCGCGGGCAGCGAGATTTTCCCGTTTCCTTTTCCAGAACGAGACGTATAAGGGTATCCGATGTCTCTCTCGATATCCATTCCTAAAACCGCCGAGCAAGTGCCGCTCGATGGGTTGATGACGCTGGCGCGCACGGCGTTCGGTCTTGGAATTGGAATGCTGGTCGCTGATAAGATCCGCCATCCTTTTCGCCAGGCCACCGCGATCGCGCTGGTTTCCCTCGGCGCCCTGGCCGCGGTGCCGTTGCT
>JALYIN010000102.1 GCA_030775765.1 Verrucomicrobiota bacterium | reverse complement strand
TCGTACTCGCTGAGGACAAAATCCTCGAAGCGGAAATCGTAGATACTTTTCACCGCGGCGTTCAGTGCCATCCGCGGAAGGGGCCGGAATTCTCGAGACAATTGCTCGCGCGCTTGGTCGAGATGGTTTTGGTAAAGGTGCAGGTCCCCGAAGGTGTGAATGAATTCGCCAGGCCGCAGGTCGCAGACCTGCGCCACCATCATAGTGAGCAGGGCATACGACGCGATGTTGAATGGAACGCCGAGAAACAAATCGGCGCTTCGTTGGTAAAGCTGGCAGCTCAACTCGCCCTCGCGCACATAAAACTGAAAGAGCACGTGGCAGGGGGGCAATGCCATCTCGTCGATCTCCGCGACATTCCACGCATTCACGATCAGACGCCGGCTCTTTGGATTTCGTTTTATCTCCGCGAGGACGGCGTCGACCTGGTTGCTGACTCCGCCCTTCGCGCCGCGCCAGCGAATCCATTGCGCGCCGTAGACCGGCCCGAGCTCGCCGTTCTCATCCGCCCATTCATCCCAGATGGTCACGCCTTTTTCATTGAGCGAACGCACGTTGGTGTCGCCGCGGAGAAACCAAAGCAGCTCGTGGATGATCGATTTGAGATGGAGCTTCTTCGTGGTCAGCAGCGGAAATCGCTCCCGCAAATCGAATCGGGCTTGCGCGCCGAAAACGGAGAGCGTTCCCGTGCCGGTGCGGTCTGCCCGCGGCTCACCCTTTTCAAGCACCAGCCGAAGAAGATCGTGATATTCCCGCATGCCTCTTCAGATAAACGGGAAAACTCGGGCCGATTCAATTTTTCATTTTTCTCAGGGCGCGTTGGAATCGGGGAAGCGCCTCCAAACGATTCCATTGCGATGATCGTCGTCATGAATCGCAGCGCAGGCGGGGCGGACGATCCGCAGGGGCGCATCGTCGAGTTGTTCCGAATGCAGGGTGAAGAACCGCGCATCGTTCAACCGAGCGAAGGTCACGACATCGCTGCGGTGGCGCGCGAGGCCGTGAAAAGCAGCGAACGGATCGTCGTTGCCGCGGGCGGGGACGGAACAATTAACGCGGTAGCGGCGGCACTGGCCGGCACCGACAAGGTCCTGGGTGTGCTCCCAGTCGGCACTTTGAATCATTTCGCCAAGGACCTCGGAATCCCGCTCGATCTGGAGACGGCGGTGAGGACGATCAGGGACGGCCAGATCGCGGCCGTAGACGTAGGCGAAGTGAACGGCCGCATATTCATCAACAACTCGAGCCTCGGCATTTATCCGGAGATCGTTTCGCGACGCGAAGCGCAACAGCAGCGCCTGGCCCGCGGGAAATGGCCGGCGTTTTTCTGGGCGACCATCCAGGCGTTGCGCCGCTTTCCGTTTCTCGATTTGCGGATCACTTTTGAAGGCCGGGAGATCTTTCGGCGGACTGCGTTCCTTTTCGTTGGCAACAACGAATACGAAATCGCCGGCTTCAAGCTCGGTTCCCGCGCCTGCATCAATGCCGGCAAACTCGGTTTGTATCTTAGTCACCGCACCGGCCGCGTCGGCCTTTTCCGGTTGGCGTTTCACGCGCTGTTCGGGCGGGTCGATCAGGAAAAAGATTTCGACGCGTTCCGGGTGACGGAAGCGCGGATCGAGACGAGAAAGTCGCGCCTGCTCGTCGCGCTCGACGGCGAAGTGGAGCGCATGGAAACGCCGCTGCAATACCGGATTCGGCCGGCCGCCTTGCGCGTGCTCGTGCCGCGCGAGAAAGCAGCCACCTGATGCGCACGCTCATTCATCTTTCCGATCTCCATTTCGGTCGCGTCGATCCGGCGATTCTGTCCCCTCTGGCCAGGTTCATCGGCGAAATGAAACCGGATTTGGTCGCGGTTTCCGGCGACTTGACGCAACGCGCCCGGACTGCGGAGTTCCTGGCCGCGCGAGAATTCCTCACGTCGCTCCCGTTCCCGCAGATCGTCGTCCCGGGCAATCACGACGTCCCGTTGCACAACATTATCTCGCGGTTTGTGCGGTCCCTGGATCGTTACACGCGCTATATCAGTGCTGATCTCCAGCCGTCATACGCGGATTCAGAAATCGTCGTCGCCGGCGTGAACACCGCCCGCGCCTGGACCTGGAAAGATGGCCGGATCAATCGGCCGCAATTGGAAAAGCTCCGGGCGCTGCTGCAGGCGGCCCCATCACGGGCCACTAAAATCCTCGTAACGCATCATCCGTTCGACTTGCCAGCCGGGGCGGCAGGTCGCGTGGTCGGGAGGTCGCGACTGGCGATGAAGACGCTGGCCGAATGCGGAGTCGACCTGCTCCTGGCCGGCCATTTTCATATCGCGGATACGACCCAGACGGCGAAGCGCTACAAGATGTCGCGCTATTCGGCGATCATCGTCGCGTCCGGCACGAGCACTTCGACGCGCGGGCGAGGACAGCCCAATTCATTCAATGTCATTCGTATCGAACAACCGGACATCGCGATCGAACGCCGCGTCTGGCGCCGGGATTCGGGCGCGTTCGAGATCCTGTCCGTGGAACGCTTCCACCGCTCGGAGGGCGGCTGGATTCGGGAATGACGAGAGATGAGTGATTCAACTCCTCGCCGCTTCGCGGAGTGGAAGCGTTTCCTGCAAGCGCGCCTTTCGCCGGAGGGCTACCTCGGACTGCACCTCACGGTCGGGTTGTTCGTGATTCTCGCCGCGGGCTGGTGGTTTGCGGACATCGCGGAAGACATGTCACGAAACGCGGCCACGCGCCTGTTCGATGAACGCGTCACGTCCTGGTTCCACGGGCACGCGATGCCGTTCCTCACGCAGGTCATGCGCGTCGTGACCTACTTCGGTTCCGTCGGGTTCGTCTCCGCGGCATCGTCCGGCGTCGCCATCTTCCTGATCGTGCGCAAGCGGTGGTACCAATTGCTCATGCTGACGCTGGCGGTTGGCGGCGGCAGTCTCCTGAATATCCTGCTAAAGCATTTCTTCCACCGGCACCGGCCCGTTCTGGAAAATCCGCTCCTCACCCTGACGAGCTACGGTTTTCCCAGCGGCCACACCATGGGTTCCACGCTCTTTTACGGAGCGCTCGCCGTTTTCGTGGCGCACTCAGTTCGCGCCTGGCGGTGGCGCGTCCTGGCTTTCTGGATCGCTGCGCTCGCGGTCGCGCTGATTGGGGTCAGCCGCATTTACCTGGGGGCGCATTATCTCACCGACGTGGTCGGAGCTATCGCGGTGGGGCTCGCCTGGCTGGCGTTTTGTTGGAGCGGTGTGGAGACGTTGCGAAAATGGCGGGCCGCCCGTGCCGGGATTAGGAATCGCTACGAAGCAAGCAGTTGATTGCTGTAGCGCGGATCGCCCGTGACATCGTCCCCGAGCCAATCCAGCCGCTGGAAATCTTTCGCGGCCTCTTCCGTGTCGAATTCCACTTCCGCCACGACGAGGCCTTCGTGCCGGTCATGGTAAACATCGATTTCCACCAAGCGATCGCCGAACGGGATTTCGTAGCGCGTCTTCACCAGCCGCTTGCCTTCCGTCGCTGGCCAAAGCACATCGAACTGTTCGGAGGTTAGTTCCACTTCGCGTTCCTCGCGCACGTTGCCCGCCCCGCGCTTGTAGGTGAGCGAGTGTCGCTCGCCCGATTTCCGGAGCCGAACCTGCAGGCCGTTGTCCAGGCTGACGAGATAACCTTGCGCGATGTCAGAGGCCGGATAACTCGTTAGGCCATCCGGCATTTTCCGAACGAGAAATTTTCTCTCGATCTCGTGGTGCGCTTTTTCGTTCCGGCTCATGATCCTGATCTTAATCCTGATCCATCCATGCCTCGCCGCCTTCACAAAGAATCATGAGCAGGATCACGATCATGAGCAGGAGTGTCATCCCTGCGGCAGCGCCGTTTCGCACTCCTCGAGTTCGGCCGCTTTCGCTTTGCGGAAGATCATCCAGACGCCGGCGAGAATCAGTGCGCCTCCGACGAGCGACCAGAGGCTGAACGTTTCACCGCCCAGGAGCCAGCCGAACGCCACCGCGCCGGGCGGCGTGATGAACGAAATGGTTTGCAGGTTCGTGACCGACATCCGCGGCATCAGCCAATAAAGCAGGAGAAACGCAAACGCCGATCCCGGGATCGCGAGATAGAAAAGGCAGAACGTCGCTCGTGCCGTCCAATGAAAATGAAGAGGGTTCCCCTCGACCAATAATCCGGTCACGACCAGAGGCACGAGCCCGAAGATCATTTGCCATGCGGCGATCATAGCCGGCGCCAGGCGGATGGCGCGCGCTTTCAGCAAAACATTCGAGAACGCCGCCCCGGCCGCTCCGAACACGATGGCGACGCCGCCCCAGAACGCGGGGGGCCCACCGAAATCGAGCAGTCGCGAGCAAATGACAGCTACGCCACCAATCGCCAGCACCGCACCCGCTATCCGAGCCGCCCGAAGCGGTTCGCTCGGGATAATGTAATGCGCAAACACCATTCCGAAGATGGGGATCGTCGCCTGCAAGACCGCCGACAACCCCGACGAAACGTAAAGCTCCGCCCAGAAGAGCAGGGCATAGTTGATCGCGAACATGAGCACGCCGGTCCACGCCAGCAATTTGAAGTCGCCACGTTCCCGCGGAAGCAACGGGACGCGTCCCACCGAAATCGCCAGGAGAACGACGACCGCGATAATAAAACGAAGCGTGACGAACGAAATCGGCGGCAGATCGCGCAGCCCGAATTTGATGGCGAGCCAAGTCGAGCTCCAGATAATGCAGAGGGCCGCGAAAGCGGCAATCGCCGCCATTTTGGTTCGCCGTTCCGGCATCGACTATCAGGCCATCAGGTCGCGCCCCGCGCAACTGCTTTCAAAGAAAGGGATGAATCAGGAAACCAGGAAGCCAGGAATTCCAAAGCAATTGATCCCTCCTGGTTTCCTGGCTTCCAGATTATTCTCTTCTCTGAGTGCTGCTTCTCAATCGCCCGCAATACTCGTCACTGCGTCCGCCAGCGTCTCGAAAGTCATCAGCTTGATTTCCGGCCCGTAATGAAACGGCGACAGAATATTCAAGCCAATGTCCTTGCGCGGATTGGGCACCACCCGCACGACGGCACTCACTTTTTTCGCCGCCAGCGCGTCCATGATTTCGGCGATGAATTCCGACGCGCCAGTCGCCATGGAATCGAGCCAGCGAAAATCGGCGAGCGCCACAAATCCAGGCTCTGCATCCGCCAACACTTCGTGGACGCGTCGCGCCGTGTCCCTGGCTTCTTCTACGGTGACGTGCCCCGCTACACTAATCACCACCAACCGACGGGAGCGGTCGATCTCGACGACGAACATGGCTAGTCCAAGGTGGCCAGGTCGATGACGAACCGGTATTTCACGTCACTCTTGAGCATTCGGTCGTAGGCTTCATTGATCTGTTCAATCGAAATTTTCTCGATGTCGCAGACGATCCCGTGCTCGGCGCAATAATCGAGCATTTCCTGCGTCTCCGCGATCCCGCCGATGAGCGATCCCGCCAGGCGGCGCCGGCGATGGATGAGACTAAACGCGTCCAGGGCAAGCGGATCCGGCGATGCTCCCACCAGCACGAGCGTCCCGTCGCGTTTCAGCAACGAAAGATAAGCGTCGAGATCGTGCGGCGCCGAGACGGTATCGAGGATGAAGTCGAAGCTCTTCACGTGCTTCTTCATTTCATCTTCATCCTTCGAGAGGATTACTTCGTGCGCGCCGAGCTTTTTCGCCGCGGCCGCTTTGTTCGGCGATGTCGTGAAGAGCGCGACGTGGGAACCGAACGCGTTCGCGAATTTTACTCCCATGTGCCCGAGCCCACCGAGGCCGACAACGCCCACCTTGTGTCCCTTGCCGATCTTCCAATGGCGCAACGGCGAGTATGTCGTGATTCCGGCGCACAAGAGCGGCGCGGTCGCCGCGAGGTCGAGCTTGTCGGAAATGCGCAGCACGAAATCCTGATGAACGACGATGCTCTTCGAGTAACCGCCGTATGTGACGCCGCCGGTGTGTTTGTCTTGGCTGTTGTAGGTGAAGACGGGGCCGGGGTTGTCGCAGAACTGTTCCAGGTCTTCTCGGCAATTATCGCAGGTCCGGCAGGAATCGACCATGCAGCCGACCGCGGCGAAGTCGCCTTCGCGAAAACTCTTTACTTCGCGGCCGGCTTTGACCACGCGCCCTACGATCTCGTGCCCAGGCACGCAGGGATACGTCGTACCGCCCCATTCTCCGCGAACGGTGTGCAAATCGGAATGGCAGACGCCGCAAAACAGAATGTCCAACTGGACGTCGGTCGGTCCTGGATCCCGGCGTTCGAATGAGAATGGGTCGAGGGGCGAAGTTTTGGATTTGGCGGCGTAGCCCTTGGTCGGATGCATGTTTGGTAATCGTTTCATCTAACAGGCTGGGCCGCAATTGTCTTGGGGAGCGCGCGCGTCTCGCGCGTTGGCGATGGTGTCTCGCCATCGCGGGCTTTCGTAAGGCGATGCCGGAAGTGAACGTCCAGCTCAAAGGAAAGTCGTTTGGGCGAGACGCCGAAACCCACACG
>JALYIN010000101.1 GCA_030775765.1 Verrucomicrobiota bacterium | reverse complement strand
CTGTTCCACCACCGCGTGCAGATGATCGCTGCGGAAGGGCGTTTAGCGCGTGTTTTCGGGACAATGCAGGACGTGACGGAATACTTCACCTCCGCTGCCGCCACGGACGTGCAGCGCACTCTGTTCGAGGTTGAGGGCGAGGCCATTCTCCTGCGCCGAAGTAACGATCTGATCCGGTTCCGCGCTCGGCGATAGCCGGCGAGATCACCGCTCAAAGGGACGCGTCGCGCGCGACAAGGTGGCGGCGAAAAAGGCAGGGCAGGAAATGCGCAAACTAGGAGCGCGACGCCACGGGTGCCGCGCGCCAGGAAGGGGTCAGTCCTCAACATCTAGGACTAGGCACACTTAAATCGATTGCCGACTAGCTGGCTGCCCTTCCTGCGCAAGATTGGCTACGCCCCGGAGCAGCTCGCGCAGATCAAGTTCAAAGTGACGCTGCCGCGCTGACATCCTCGCTTGTCCTTCCGCCCTCCGACCTCTGACTTCCGACCTCCGACCCCCCGGTCTTTCCACTTTCGCCTTTCCCTGGATTGTCGAGATTCTAAGATCGACGCCAACTTCACCATTTCGCCACATCTTGCTTCGCCGCCGATTGTTTCGTAATCTTGAAGCGTGAGCACGGTGCAGGAAATCCTGAGCGCAGTGGACAAGCTGACCCGAGAGGAGTTGCGGGTCGTGAAGCTCGGAGTCGATTCCCGTCTTGGAGACGACGATGATGACGATCCGGCGCTGCTCGCCGCGTTGCAGAAAGCCATCGCCTCTGCCGACGCTCACCCGGAAGAAGCCAAGTCCATCGACGAAGTTCGCGCCCTCATCCCCCAATGGATTTCCGAGTCGAAATCACCGGCCCGGCCATAGCTGATCTCGCCGAGATTGTCTCCTACATCGCCCAGGACAACCCGGAGGCGGCAGCGGCCCTTGGAAACAATTTGCTCGATGCGGCAATGAGTCTCGCGCAAACGCCACACAAAGGCAGCCGGTACCAGAAGCTCGCCGGGATTCGCAAGCTCACTTTACGTCCGTTCAAGATTTTCTATCGAGTGAACGACAGAACGAGCGCCGTCCAGATCCTTCGTTTCTGGCACTCGGCCCGGCGCGAGCCGAACTTGTGATCGACCTCTCCTTCCGACCTCCACCATCTCGACCCCTGTTCTATCGTAAGCCGCTTACGATGCACAGCAACGAATCGGATCGGAACTTGACCCCTTTAAGCGGTCGAGTTATTTGCCAGGCAAAATGTCAAATGCTTAAAGAGGCGGCCGCCACTGGGCCCCACGAGAGCCACATCTCCGTCGTCCTCCATCGCACCGCGCCCGGCTGGACGATCGCCACTCACGATGGCGGCGCGTATGACGCCGCAACCCTGAAGAAACTCGGCGTCCCACCCGCAGACACCGCCCAGCTCCTCAAGGCTTACCAGTAACACGGTCGCGGTCACGCGTGTGACCGTGAATTACTGCGCGAGCTGTCGTGCGTCGTGTCGACAAGGCCGTCGAAGCTCACAATCCTCCGGCTCGTCACTTGTCACATGTCACTGTTCACTTCTTCCTTACTTTTATTTGGGCCAGGCTGCGCGCAGCTTCGCCGCGATGTCTTTATACTCCGCTTCCGGCAGCTTCCTTCTCGGCGCGGGCGTTCCAGGCGCTTTCCCACCAAAAGAGGGTATGACGTGAATATGCGAATGGTAAACGGTTTGGCTGCTGCTGAGCCCGTTATTTGACTGCACTCTGAAACCGGTTGCTCCCAGTCCGTTTTTCTGTGCGATCCCAGCTTTTTGAACCGCAGCGAGCACGGCACACATCTCCTCCGGCTTGAGGTCCAACAAATTTCGCGCGCCCAACCGTTTTGGGACCACTAGCACGTGGCCTGGGACGACCACCTCTTCCTCCGGCAGCGGCATGAAGACGAGCACATGTTCATCTTCGAAAATCTTCGACGCAGCCGATTCACTACTCTTGTCGCGGATCAGTTGCGCGATTCCATTTTGCGGATCGTATTTTCCCTCGAGTCCGGTATCAGTCCCGGAAGAGGGAAGCTCACTCGCAGGAATTTGTTGCGCGCTGAGCGACTTGGTTTGCAAAAACAGGAGCGTACTCAATCCGATTAACAATGTGCTGAATTTCAGATTCATGACCCAGTATGTGTTCCCTGCGTCCAAATGATCAAGCACTTGGGGCGAACGCGGGTTTGTTTCGGTCACGGGTTCCGATTCGAAAAAAGCACCGCCAGCCGCAATCCCGGATTGTCGGAGATCGTGGGGGAATCCCTCATCGACAAGATCCACTCCGACCCGCGATGGCGCCCCTTCCTGCGCAAGATTGCTAAGGCCCCCGAGCAGCTCGCCCAGATCAAGTTCAAAGTGACGCTGCCGCCATGACCGGCGATCTCGCTCCACTCAGCTTTTTCCCTATTGCCCTTCCCTCCGACTTCTGATAACCGACTTCTAACCTCCGAATGTTTCGCCCCTCAATTTTCCAGCAACAAGACCGAGCGCATTCTCGACTTCGGATGCTGTCTGGTCCGGCTGAGAGTGAGTTGTCGCGAGGCTCAGTTGCTCACGACGCCCCCATATCCCGCCGCTTCATCAGCATCCGGCACTTCAGATATTTTCTTAGCGCCCTTGTAATGGGCATAATCCAGTTCCCCATAATGGTGTGGTTTTTTGCGCCTTATAATTCTGTGGGTATAGCTCACCATCTTCCCGCCAAAACTACCCTAAGCACACTCCTCGGGATCTTCATTATTGTCGTCACCAG
>JALYIN010000100.1 GCA_030775765.1 Verrucomicrobiota bacterium | reverse complement strand
GGCTGCTGTTGCTGCTCGATGAAGTGCAAGCGGGTCATTTTCGCACGGGATGTTTTCACGGCTGGCAACGAGTCCTCGAGAACTCACCCGATTCTCGTTCCCAAGTTGCACTTGGGAACGGCCCCGTCGATTTCCAGCCGGACGCTGTCTCGATGGCGAAATCGCTCGGCGGCGGATTTCCGATTGGCGCATTCTGGGTGCGCGAGCAATATGCCGATCTGTTATCTGCCGGCACGCACGCCACGACCTTCGGCGGCAATCCCCTCGGCTGCGCGGTCGCGCTCAAGGTCCTCGAAATTATCGAGCGCGATCAATTGGCGGAAAACGCGCGGGAACTTGGCCGTTTCCTTAGCGGCGAGCTGGAGCGGCTGATCCGCAAGTTTCCCTCGGTTCTGAAAGAAGTGCGCGGCTTCGGCCTGATGATCGGCCTGGAGTTTCGCGCTGATGCTCCCGGGTTCGGCGGGAGTGAAAAGGCACCGTCACTTCAGATGGTTGAGCGACTGCACGCGGCTGGTGTGCTGACTGTTCCGGCTGGGACTTCCGTCATCCGGCTCCTGCCCGCGCTCAACCTGACGCGCCCGGAAGCGATGGAAGGCTTGCGGGCGATTGAGAGCGTGGTGGCGGAATTGGCGACAGCACCATGAAAAACCTCCTCAGCATCGAGCAACTGAGCCGGGCGGAAATGGAAGAAATCTTTCGCGTGGCGGCGTTGCAAAAGCAAAACCGCGGCAAGCAGACGGAGTTCCCACTGCGCGGCCAGACATGGGGCCTCATTTTTTCCAAGCCGTCCACCCGGACGCGCGTCTCGTTCGAAGTCGGGGTGCGCGAGCTGGGAGGCGAAACGATTTTCCTGAACCCGAACGATATTCAGCTTGGACGCGGCGAGCTTATCAAGGACACGGCGCGCGTCCTGGCCCGCATGGTCCACGGGGCTATCATCCGCACGTTCGCCCAGGCCGACATCGAAGAGTTCGCCGAGTTCTCCGGCCTCCCGACGATCAATGCGCTGACGGACGATGAGCATCCCTGCCAGATCCTGGCGGACATTTTCACGTTCCAGGAAAAACGCGGCAGCATTGAAGGCAAGGTCGTCACGTTCGTCGGCGACGGGGCGTCGAACACGGCGCGCTCCTGGATTTTCGCGGCCGGGAAGATGAACTTCGAGCTGCGTCTGGCGTCCCCCAAGAAGTACCAGCCGAGCGCGGAATGGTTGAAGCGCACCGGCGGCAATGTCGTTTGCAACGCAAACCTGCAGGAAGCGGCGCGCGGCGCGGACGTTCTCTACACCGATATCTGGGTCTCCATGGGCAAGGAAGGCGAGGAAGCCCGGCGTCAGGCGGAGCTTGGCCCGTATTGGGTCAACCAAGATCTTGTGAAGCTGGCGAAGCCAGATGCGCTGGTCATGCATTGCCTGCCGGCGCATCGCGGACAGGAGATCGACGACGCGACGCTCGAGGCGAACGCCCAAACGATTTTCGACCAGTCCGAGAACCGGCTCCACGTGCAGAAAGCAGTGTTGCTGGCCGTGGCTACAGAAATTTGAAATAGAAGGCGGAGAGTGGCGGGATCTCGGCAATGGGAATCCCGTGGCTGACTGCTTCGGCGATGGTCAGTCGGACTTCGAGCGGTGTGTCAGTGAGCCACTCAATCAGCTTCAGCTCGGGATGGGATGACTGAAGTGCGCTTTCCGGGATGAAAATGCGGAGATCGCGTAGCGACGTCGCCGGATGGAGGTTCACGACGACGAGGAAGCGCTGGCCGGTCACCGGCTCGAAGCGAAGAAAAGCGTAGAGCCAGTGACCGCTGGCTTGTTCCCCCGGCAGCCGGCCGAAGTATTCATTGTCGCGGTTCGCTGGATTGAGCGGAAAGAATCTCCCATAGCGGAAGGCCGGTTCGCCAACGAGATTGACCAGGCGACTGTAAAAATTTCGAAGCTCCTTCTGATCCGGCGAAAGACGGCCGCCATCGTAGTTATGCTCGTTCACCCATTTGGCGAACTCCGGCATCGACCAGTAATCGAAGATGCTCGTGCGCCCATCGTCGCCGGCGAAACCTTCCGCGCCGGCGCCGGGCTCGCCGACTTCCTGGCCGTTATAGAGCATGATCGCCCCGCGCGACATTCCGTAGAGGATCGCCGACACAGGCCGGCCTACGTCCATGCCGACGTCACCCCACTCATGGCGCGCGGCGAGCCGGACTTCATCATGGTTCTCCGCATAGCGAACGGAGTTGTGACAGATGAATTCGTCGGTGATCTCGCGATCGATGTCGTTCGCCCAGCCTGAGCCGTCGTAGATTCGTTTCAGCGCGCGATACGCCGGCGCATCGTAGACCGCGTTGAACCCTGCGTTCAACAAATCAAAGAG
>JALYIN010000099.1 GCA_030775765.1 Verrucomicrobiota bacterium | reverse complement strand
CGGCGAGGGGAGCTCCCAGTCGCACGACAGGTTACACAAGAGGCGGCGACGCCTGATCCGAGGATGAGCGCCGGGCGTTCGCGGAAGCGATTGACCAATTGCGAGATCCTTCGCCGTCTGCGCGGCTCGGGATGACAACGCTTTGGCGCTGACGGTTGTTTCCCGCCAAAATCCGTCAATATTAACCCCCTCTTATGGTTGGCTGGATATTAAAGAAAATACTTGGATCGAAAAATCAGCGCGAGATCAAGCGCCTGATGCCGGCCACCCGTGCCATCAACGAGCTCGACGAGCAGTTCAAGGCGCTCTCCGACGACGAACTCCGCGGCAAGACCGCCGCCTGGCAAAAAGAGCTGGCTGCGATTCCCGAGCTCGAGGATCAATGGAAGCGACTCGACGAGATTTTGCCGGAAGCTTTTGCGGTGGTGAAAAATGGCGCGCGTCGCCTTACCGAACGCCAGCACACTTTCACCGTCTGCGATCAGCCCATGACCTGGAACATGGTGCACTTCGACGTGCAGCTCGTGGGCGGAATGGTTTTGCATCGGGGTCGCATCGCGGAAATGGCGACCGGTGAAGGCAAGACGCTGGTGGCGACGCTCCCACTTTATCTGAACGCGTTGACGGGCAAGGGCGCCCATCTCGTCACGGTGAATGATTACCTCGCCCGCCGCGACGCGGAGTGGATGGGAGAACTCTATCGCTTTCTCGGTCTTACCTGCGGTTGCATTCAGCACGATGAGCCGCCGGACCAGCGCCGCGCGCAGTATGCGATGGACATCACCTACGGCACGAACAGCGAGTTCGGCTTCGATTACCTGCGCGATAACGGTATGGCCACCACGCGCGAGCAGCAGGTCCAGCGCGGCTACAATTTCGCCATCGTCGATGAGGTCGATTCCATCCTGATCGACGAAGCCCGCACGCCGCTCATCATCAGCGGGCCCTCGACGGTTTCGACTCATCAGTACGACAAATGGAAGCCGCTGGTCGATCAGCTCGTGCGCAAACAGACCATGCTTTGCAACCGGCTTGCGAGCGAAGCGAAGGAACTTTTCGAGCAGGGGAAGATCGAGGAAGCCGGCCTCGTCATGTTCAAGGTCAAGCTGGGCCAGCCGCGCAACAAACCGCTCATGCGCATGATGGAGGACCCGGAAAAACGCAAGGCCATGGACAAGGCGGAGCTCCAGTTTTACCAGGACACGCGCAAGGAAGAACTCTTCGCGTTGAAGGAAGAGCTGTTCTTCACCATCGACGAGAAATCGAACGAGTCCGATCTGTCGGAACAGGGGCGCGCATTCCTGAATCCGGACGAGCCCGACTCATTCGTCCTGCCGGATTTGATCAGCGAGTTTACCGAGATCGATCTCGATCCGGCGTTGGGCGACGAAGAGAAAGAGAAGGCGAAAGTCGAGCGCCAACAGCATTGCGACGCCCAGAGCGAACGCATTCACAACATCTCACAACTGCTCCGCGCTTACTGTCTTTTCGAAAAAGACGTGGCCTACGTCATCGAGGAAAACAAGGTCGTCATCGTGGACGAATACACCGGCCGCAAAATGCCGGGGCGTCGCTGGAGTGACGGATTGCACCAGGCGGTCGAAGCGAAGGAAGGCGTGCAAATCGATCGCGAAACCCAGACGCTGGCGACGATCACGATCCAGAATTATTTCCGGCTCTATCACAAACTCGCCGGCATGACGGGAACGGCTGACACCGAGGCCGCGGAGTTTCACGACATTTACAAACTCGACGTTAACGTCATTCCCACGAACCGGCCGGTCGCGCGGAAAGATGCGAACGATCGCATCTACAAAACGCGGCGCGAAAAATACAACGCGGTTATCAACGAGATCAAGGATTGCCACGCGCGGAACCAGCCGGTGCTCGTGGGCACGGTCAGCGTGGAAGCTTCCGAGTTGCTCAGCCGGATGCTGAAGCGCGAAAAAATTCCGCACAACGTTCTCAACGCGAAATACCACATGCAGGAAGCGGAGATCGTCCAGCGCGCGGGCCAGCCCGGGACGGTGACCATTTCGACCAACATGGCCGGTCGCGGCACCGACATTAAACTCGGCAGCGGCGTCGCGGATCACGGGGGGCTTTTCGTCGTCGGGACCGAGCGGCACGAGTCGCGCCGGATCGATCGGCAGTTGCGCGGCCGTTGCGCGCGCCAGGGCGATCCGGGCGGATCGCGCTTCTACGTCAGCTTCGAGGACGACCTCATGCGCAACTTC
>JALYIN010000098.1 GCA_030775765.1 Verrucomicrobiota bacterium | reverse complement strand
ACATTACCCGGTCCTCTACCTGCATGACGGCCAGAATGTCTTCGACGCGGCCACTTCCTTCGGCGGCGTGGAATGGGGCGTGGACGAAACGGCGCAGCAATTGATCCGGAAGAAATTAATCGAGCCGATCATCATCGTCGCGATCGCGAACACCGGCGAAGACCGGATCCACGAATACGCGCCGACGCCGGCGCGGATCGATCCGCCAAAGAGAAAGCGGAGCAAGGGGCTGCTCCGCAGTTACGGACGTTTTTTGATTGAAGAACTGAAGCCGTTCATCGACCGGGAATATCGAACCCGGCGGGAGGCGGAATTCACGGGCTTGGGCGGCTCGTCGCTCGGGGGGCTGGCCACCTTGGCTCTCGGCTTATGGTACCCGAATTATTTTGCGCGCCTCGCCGTCATGTCGCCGTCGATCTGGTGGGACGACTGCGCAATCTACGACATCGTCGATGAAATCGACGAGATGGCGAAGCCGCGGCTGAAAATCTGGCTCGATACCGGAACGCACGAGCCCGGCTGGGAACGCGCGGCTAACTTGCGGACCCGGCTGGTCGAGAAAGGCTGGCGGTTGCACGACGACCTGCACTATCTGGAAGTCGAGGGCGCTGATCACACCGAGGGCGCCTGGGCCGCGCGGATCGATCCGGTTTTGCGTTTTCTCTATCCGCCTCCTCCTCCGCCCGCTGCTGGAATTGCGCCGGAAAAAAAAGGACGAAGTCTTTTTCGGCGGGCGCTCGCCCGGGCAAATCTGTTTTCGGTCTAGGCGTCCGCGAGGGGCGTGCTTACGGCCGCGACTTCCTCGGTGAACTTTCCGAGCTTCCGAAACTTGTCGTAGCGATCCCGCAGCAGGTCTTCGATGGAGTGCGCGCAAAGCCGTTCCAGATTCTGCCGCAACGCCGTCCCCAGGTTCGCCGCCGCGAGATCGGGATCGCGATGCGCGCCGCCTTCCGGTTCCGGCACGATTTCATCGACCACGCCGAGCCCCATCAAATCCTGAGCCGTCAATTTCAACGCCTCCGCCGCTTCCGGCGCGTGCCGCCGGTCCTTCCACAAAATTGCCGAGCACGCTTCCGGGCTGATGACGGAATAATACGCGTTCTCCAGGATCAACACTCGGTCCGAAACGCCGATGCCGAGCGCGCCCCCGGAACCGCCTTCGCCGATCACCACCGCGACCGTCGGCACCCGCAGGTTCATCATCTCGCGCAGATTCACCGCGATCGCTTCGGAGATGTGGCGTTCCTCGGAACCAATTCCGGGATACGCCCCGGGGGTGTCGATCAACGAAATCACCGGCAACCCGAACTTCTCCGCCATCCGCATCAAGCGCAGGGCCTTGCGATATCCCTCCGGATGCGCACACCCGAAATTCCGCATCACATTCTCTTTCGTGTCGCGCCCCTTTTGGTGAGTGATCACGACGCAGCGATGCGGACCTAATTTCGCGAGCCCGCTCGGCATCGCCTTGTCATCGCCAAAAACGCGATCGCCATGCAGTTCGATCCAATTCGTGAAACAGCGCGCCACGTAATCCAGCGCGAACGGCCGCTGGATGTGGCGGGCGAGCTGGACGCGCTGCCAGGCCGTGAGGTTGTCGTAAATCTGGCGGCGCGTTTCCCGGATCTTGGATTCCATGGCCTCGACCTCGGAATCGAAATCGAGATCGTGCTGGTCCGAGTGATTCTTCAAATCCTGAAGCCGCCGCTGCAATTCCAGGATCGGCTTTTCAAAGTCCAGAGGTTGCGGAGTCATGCTGGTTGAGGGGTTGAGAAGTTGAGCGGTTGAGAGAAAGAGCGAATGGCCGAAGCACAGAATTTCGGGTGTCCTCTCAACCTCTCAACCTCTCTTTCTCTCCACCTTCTAGTCCGTAATCGTGACACTGGTCTTGCTGTTTACAAGGCTGCTCAGTTCCTCCATGTCGCCGGGGGCGAGACCCAGACCGGGAGGAGGCGGCTGGTTCGATTCGTCGCGCCGCCCGGGCTCGGCCACGGCAAAAAGAAAATAGCCGGGCTGCGCCAGGCGGATCCAGCGGCTGCTGCCGGCCCATTCCTTGGTTCCGAACCCGACGCGCTTGCCGCCTTTCCACGCCATCACTTCCGCCACGCGGGTGGTGATCCGCGGCGCCTGTTTCGCGGACAGCTTCACGACTCTCGCGTTATAGCGCTTAAAGAATTGGCCGTGGTTGAGCAGGATCACCGTCTGCGCTTTACGCTGGATGAAGACGGAGAAATCCGGGTGCGAAATGAGGAGACGTTGCCCGACGCGCAGCATCGGGTTCGTCAGGTTATTCAACCGCATGATTAATTCCGGCGTGGTCTTCGTCTTGTTGGCGATCTTCGCCAGGACGTCGCCGGAACGCACGACGTATTCCTGTTTTTCCGGCGACCGATAATCGGTGAAAAGCATTTCCGTGTTCACCTGCCCGAGAAGGTCTTTCGCTTCCTCGATGTGCTGGCCGGAGGGAAATCTCTGGAGGAACGTGACCAACGCGTCGCGCGCCTCGATCAGCTTCCCTTCCTGGCGCAGTTTCGCCGCCGCCTGGAATTCCGGCAGGCTCACGTCCGGCACGGGCTCGACCGGAATTTCGCCGCTCTTTTCCTGCTGAATTTTGCGCTCGGGCTTGACGAAGAGGTCGTAACTAAAAAACGCGGCCCCGCCGAAAATAACCACCGCGAGCAAAAGTAGGAAAAGCCATTTCATGGGGCTGGTGAAAGTGATTCATAGAACGAATCGTGTCCACGCGCTTGCGCGACTGATTTTTCGCCGCGCCCTTCTTGGGAGCTTGGTGCCTGGCGGTTGGAGCTTCCGGCGGGAAGCGCCGGTTGCCTAGGAAAACGTTTCCCAGGCCGCGGGTTGCGGCAGCGGGTCGCCGTCCTTCCCCCAGGTGAAGTGGCAATCCTGACAGTAAAACTCCTTCGGGAAAATTCTCATGGTGAAAAGAATGCTGGCCAGCCAGGGAGTCATGAACTTGCGGGTCAGCTGCGGGTATTCGATCCGGGGCGACTTGCATTGCGGGCACCGGATAGCGGAACCGATCTTCGGGTCGCTCGCCTCCCATTCCACCATCAACTTGTTCGCCGCCACGAAGTCTTCCTCGGCGACGAGGACCTTCGCGCTCGCCTGGGGATCCGAAACGAAAGCCACCTTTTGCAGCCGCCCTTCGTTATGGATGTCGGCTTTGAGGCCGGCTTCCTGCAACCGCGTCTTGAGATGCTTCGCCTTGGCCGGCTCGTTGAATGTCGCGATCGTGACCATGATTTCGCTCGGGTAATTCCCATCAAACATCAACTACTGGCACAGTGCAAGATTGTGGTGG
>JALYIN010000097.1 GCA_030775765.1 Verrucomicrobiota bacterium | reverse complement strand
ATGTTGGCCGGCACCCGATCGATTTCAGCGGCGAAGGAAATGGGCGTGCCGGCGACGTGAACCAGATCGCCGTGGCTAAGCTCCGGATAGCCGTGCCGGCGTCGTTGCTTGTGTCGATGAGGCTACCGTTACGGTAGATTTGGAGACGGCCTGCCCCGCCGTTCGTTATTGTTTCCGACCATGACCGGCGAAGAGCTCTGCCGTCGCACAAAACAAATCGCGCCAAACAACGCGACGGCCAGGGCCGCGAAATGGTATCCGGAAAACGGACCCAGAATTCTGGGTGTCGCGCGCACAAACTCGTGCGCAAAGCGAAAGAGGCCGTAACTGACGAGATAAAGATGGAAGTGCTGGCCGGACAGAAGTTTTCGCTGCCTGAGAAACAGGAAGAGAGCGAATGCGAATAAGTTGAATGCTAACTCGGTGGGAACGGCAGGCCAGCGCGATACGCCGTCAGCGTCTTTGAGCGCGTACCAACCCGGCGAACAAACGGCGCCGAGACAGCAGCCGTGAAGTAAACACCCCACGCGCCCCAGGCCAATGCTGATCGGCGCGATGAGCGCGAAGTCGTCGCCGGTCGCGTGCTTGTATCCGACATGGCGCTTGGCCAGCTCCACGAAGATATAGCCGCCGAGCAGCGCGCCGAGGATTGATTTGCCGGCGGCGAGTTGGAGCCACACGTCCGGCGTGCCGAAATGCATCCAACCTTCGGCAATAAGATAGACGACTTTCGCGCCGAAGAAGGCGCCGACCAAGGCCGCGCCATAGATGAAAACCAGACGCCTGTCCTGGCGCGCGCGTTTTTTCCAAAACAGAAAACTGACTACCACACCGGCCAGGAGGAGGCAGGTGTAAGGGGAAATGTTCATGGCAAGATCTCAAAGGAGCGGCGATTTGAAATCGCCGTCTCAATACGTCGGCGGTTTCAAAGCGCCGCTCCTTGAGGCGTCTCGTCGTTCCAAGCGCGAAGTCCAGACGCGTCGGTGTCCGGGGCGACTCGGGCATCGGCGAAACCGCAGTAGTAACGGCAAAACGAATCGAGTTTCCCATCAGGGCGGATGACGTGCGTGCAACAGCGGTCGATTCGGTCTTCGTCCCACGTCCACGCATCCATGAACGGCTTGATGAAAAGGCGAAACGTGTTGGTTTCGTTGAGTTCGAATTCGCGGAGCAATTCGCCGAGCGGTTCGGAATCGCAGCCGCACTTCATGAGGTCTTCAAGTTTGTAGCGGACCTTGTCGCGGAGAAATCCCTGGACCTGCGCGAAGTCGATGAAGTCGCTGATCGAATAAGTGCGGCCATTCGCCTTGAGCAGGTAGCCGATCGTGGCGCAATTTGGATCGCCGCAGGGCAGCGGCGTGAAATCTTCGAACCGCAATCGGTCGCCCGATTGCGCGACGGCGGCGAGAATGATGTCGGCGGTATTCAATCGCGCGCGGGCATTCAACGGGACCCGACCGCTGCCGAACATCGGCTGAAACGCCACACCGCGGACGTGCGGATACTTCAGTCCGAACTCGATCGCTTCCCAGAGATGCGGGAGATTCTCCGGCGTCACCGTCATGGCGAGGGTAATGGGAAGATTCATTTCAGCGCAGCGCTCGATGGCGCGCCGGCGGGTGTCGCGCAAATCGGCGCCGCGGAGGAAGTGCTGGCCTTCGAACTGCACGCCATCGAACTGCAAATAAAGCTGGAGGCCGCCGTAATCGAAGCTGCGGCTGAGCTCTTCTGCAAACTTCGCATCGTTTGCGATCCGGACGCCGTTCGTGTTCAAGAGCAGATAATCGATTCCCAGATTTGCGCGGGCCCAGGCGAGCAGCTCGAAGAATTGCGGATGCAAAGTCGGTTCGCCGCCGGAAAGCTGGAGAATCTCGATGCCGCCTTTGCGATCAATCACGCCCTGGATGCGGCGCTGGAGATCGGCGAGCGGGATGGCATCGACGTTCTGGCCGGCGCCCGTGGGGGAATCGGCGTAGCAGGTGGGGCAGGCGAGATTGCAGGAGTTTACGATCTCGATGAGCGCGAGACAGGTGGAGAGTTTTTCGAAAGGCGCGTCACCTTTCCCGTTCGCGTTCCGCCCGAGGGTGCCGCGCACTGCGCCGTCGCTCGCGCGGCAGGCGTTGCCTCCGCAGCAATCACCGCTCTCGCTATTCCGCGGATCGCCTTGGGCGAGCCAGTAGAAACGCGCGTCAGAGCTGATGCAGGCTCCGGCTTCGCCATGCACTGGGCAGGTGCGGCGCAAAAACACTTTCGCGTCCGGGCCCTCCGTGCGCCAGACCTCACCGGGACAGGCTGCGTGACAAACCGGACAGCGGCTAGTCGTGCGCTTGATGAATTGCCCCGCGGGCGAGCAGCAGGTGGACGCTTCCACCGCTCAATTGCTGGTCGCCAGCACTGCGATGCAACCGGCGACCGCCAGCCCGCTCAAGGCCATGAGGAAAACGATGCCGAAGAGAATCCCGAGGTAGAAAACCTGGGCGCGGGTCTTGCCGGCGCGCATCGCAAAAAGGAATCCGGCCGCGAAACAAAGCGCGACCACGAAGCCGATCACAGAAAATCCGAAGACCATGTTTCAGTCGCGAGGGTAAAAGAGGAGATAAGCCAGGGCGAAAAGGCCCGCGAGAATAATCCCGAGGCCGGCCTGGCGAAAAGTGACCATGCCGCGCAGGAGATAGACGATGCCGACGCCGAATTCGAGCGCGCCGCGGGCGATCCCCACCTGGACCCAGACGAGATGCCGCACCGGATCGGCCGACGCTTTCCAATAACCGATCGCCATCGTGAGCAGGCAGCATCCCCAGAACGCGATGATGTAGGTGATGCCGATCGGCAGGTCGACGAATCCGAACGCGACCAGGACGTGTTGCGGAATGACCAGGAGCAGGGTGCCGAGGAGAAAAAGCACCGCCGCATCGAGAGCGAGGAGGAGGGCGGTGACGCGCAGCTTCACGGAAGATGAGTCTGCCACGATCCGCGCGAACTAATCGACAAAATTCGCCAAGGTCCGCTTGCTCGCTGTAGCGGCGGCGCTCAATCGCCGCCTGTCACGCCCCGACAGAGCGGGGCAGCTACAGGGGATGCACTATGGGGAGGAAGGGGGAGACGGTGAAAAGGCGCCGTTGCCTTCGTCGATGTAAATCGTCTCGCCCACGAGAGAGACATGGAGGTATTGCCGCCATTCGCCGGAAGGAAACTTGCGGGTCGCCTGGATCGTTTTGGTCAACGCATCGATCTTCGCGGCGCGTTCGTCCATTGCTTCAACCAGAACACGGCCATCGAATTTTTGCGGCGGGTCGATGCCGAGCAGGCGCAGCACCGTCGGCGCGATATCGACATTGCTGCTGGGAAGAGTGCTCGCCACGCGCTCGCGAAAATCCGGGCCGGCAGCGATAAGCGTGTTATGGACGTCGAACGCGCTCAGGGAGGCGTGGGTGCCTTCGCCGGGGCCGCGGGCGGAATCGGCATTGATCTGGCCTGCCACTCCAAAGCGATTCGGATTCTTGTTCCAGCGGAGAGCTACGATGACGTCGGGCGCGTCGGCGGTATTCGCGCGGACGGTTTCGAGCGAGAAGGTGCCCTCGAATTTTTCCCGGGCGAAAATCACGCCCGCGAAATCGGAGCGCTGAAGCCATTCGACCAGGCGACCGGCGACGGCGCGGTCGTGCTCGATCACGTAGAAGAGGATTGTTCCGCCATTGCCGACCACCATAATTTGTCCGCGCGTCGGCGTTTCTTTAAAGGCAGAGGTGGCGTCGAAGCCGGCCTTCCGCAGTTCGGCCGGAAAATTAATTGACCGCTCGATGGTGGAAAAGCCGTGATCGGAGACGATGAAGACATCCGTTGTTTCGCGCGCCTTCTTTTTCTCGAGTGCCTCGAGGAGGAGCGCGAGGTTGCGATCGGAGCTGCGAACGGCGGCGAGGGCTGGCTCGGAGCCGGGAGACTTTTCGTGCTGGGTAAGATCTGGCTCGCTCAGCCATAAAAGCGAAAAAGCGGGCAGGCCGTCGCGCCACATGATTTCGGTGAGGGCGCGGGTCGCGTAGGTGTTTCGTTGCTCGCTCGTGTTCGCAGGCTCGGTGGCGAACGGCCCGAGAAGGCGAATCGTTTCGTCACGCAAAGCAGCAGGCATCGGCGCGGCCGCGAATCTCACGAAGTCCTTGAATGACGCGTTGGTCCATTCGGCGTGGCGATCGTGGAGAAAGGCGACCGCTTTCGTTCCCACGACGGCGGTGGGCCGGCCGGCGGCGCGGACGGTTTCCGCGATGGTGGGAGCGGCGATATATTTCCCGCCCGTGAGTTCGTCTGCCTTCTGGATGATTGACCACTCCGCGTTTTCAAAGGGCTTGCGCGGGTCAATCGCCGGGCGGAACTCGCGGTTCGCCAGCAGGCTATTGCGGTTCGGGTAAACGCCCGTCGCAATGGCCGCGCCGTTGACGTTGGTCGCGGTGAGATAAACGGAGTGATGGTTCTGAAAGGTCACGCCCGCCTGCGCGAGCTTCCAGAGCGCCGGAGTGTTGCCCTCGGTGACGAAGTCCGGCCGCATCCCGTCCCAGACGACCACGACGACATGGCGCTCACCGGGCGCGCCCTCTTTTTCGGGATGAGCGATCGCCGGGAGAAGGCAGGTGATGAAGGCAAGGGTGCGCGCGATGGACATGGGTGTTCTGAACTTTCGTCAGCGAGTGCCTGGCGCGCGGTCGCGAAGAAGTGCGTTCGTAATCACGATCAAGGTAAGCACGGTGGTAACGCCGGCGGAAAACAAGCAGTAATCGCAGAACGCGTGCAGGACGAAAGCCTGAAGGTAGAGGAGCCAGAGCGTCGTGCCGAACATCAGGACGACGACGACGGCAAAAAACGTCCCGCACTTTCGGTAACCAAAAGCTGCGAGGAGCGCCGCGCTGAAGACCGTGAAGTAGGCAAAGGCGCCGAGGGCGGCGAGGGGAATCGGTCCCATCGCCGCATACGTGCTGCTCAGAACATCCTGGCAACCGCTGGACGCGATGCATTCCGCGGTGCGACCGGTGATATGTTCCACCGTGAGATAAATTCCGTCCGCCACCCCGAGCAGCGCGACGATGGCGGCCTCCGCATACAGGCGGTTGCGCAATCTGTCGCGCGAACTATTGGGCGGAACAGGATTTTGCGCGCTCATGAGTGACGAAGCTCACTGTGGCCGCGAACCGAGCGCCTTGTCGATCGCCGCTCGCAGACCCTTCTCATCGCGCGCGGTCGGTGCGATCTGTTCGCCATTGATGAAGAGGATCGGCGTGCGATCGATGTTAAGCGAATCGCCGCGATCCTGGTCCGCCGCAATTCGCTTCGCCACGGCCTCGCCGTCCATGTCGGTCTTGAAGCGCTCAAGGTCCAGGCCGAGCTCGGTCGCGTAACTGTTGAGATGCGGGCCAACGTAATCCGCTGGTACCCAGGTCGCGCGGTTCCGGTAAAGGGTGTCGTGCATTTCCCAGAATTTATCCTGCAACCCCGCTGCCTCCGCCGCGCGCGCGGCGTCGAGAGCGTACCGATGTTTTTTGAGCGGATGCTGCCGGAACACGACGACGAGACGATTGCCATAATCGTTCTCTAATTTTTCCAGGAGCGGCCAAACGATGGAGCAGGGCAGACATTCGAAGTCACCAAATTCCTCCAGCACGACCGGCGCGGCCGGGTCGCCCCGAATGTGTAATGGCTCGGCGCCGGGCCGGCCGTAGGTAAAAGTCGGTGAAGTTACTGGCGTGCGTGGCGTGGAGGTTGCAGATGGGTCTAATGGCGCGGTTGGGGCGGAAGGAGCGATGGTCCTCGGCAGTGGAGTTGTTGTGGAAACTGGAGTGGGGGCCGGTGGTGGCGGCGCCGGTGCGGGTTCCATGCGATAACGAAAAAGCACCACGGAGGCGCCGAGGGCCACGGCGAGAACAGCGCCGATGATCAAAAAAGGCAGGGAGCGGCGCATCGAAGGAAGGGTAACAGGCGCGTGCGCGGCGGCAATTCTGTTACAGCCGCTTTAGGACGCTTTCCGCCAGCGTCTTCGACTTCTCGATCTTCTGCGCCTGATCGCCCCCGCCGCCTACACTGACCCGGATGTAGCAGTTCCCTTTCAACACGAAGAGAGCGCCGCCAACGCGCGTCCCGGTCCAGAACGCTTCCTCGCCGAGCCCGTCGATTTTTTGCGGCTCTGCTCCTTTTTCATCGCGCTTTTCCGACTCTTTTTTGCGATGGAACATATCCTGCCAGCTCTGCGCTGGATCGCGACCGCCTTCCGCCTTGCGCGTCACGGTGACCACAATCGAATGCGCCGCCGTCGGCAATTCGAAATAGCACTGCGAAACGGACAGGCCCGCAGCCAAATTGTGGCTGGGCTTGGTGTCTTTGAATGTCTCTCCCTGCACCGCCTGGATTTCTTCCTTCGTCAGCAACGTGCACGCGGCGGCGCCGGTTTCAGCGTTCGACTGCGGCGGATTCGCGCGGTCGTCCGTTTTTGGTTTGGAGCAATTAGCGGCAGCCAGACCGAGAAGGAAGACTAGAATTGTAGCTCCTCTGCGAGTTCGATGCGTCATGGCCTAAACCACACGCGAAACGGCCCTCGTCAAAAAGATTCCTGGGAACGTTCCTCCGCGCGGCTTGAATTTGACAGGTTCGCCCCGCAAACTGGGCGACGCTATGAACGACACGAAGGCGGAGACACATTCTGGAACATGTCATTGCGGAGCGGTGCAAATCGAGGCGCTGGGGCCGCCGCTGGATATGGGTTATTGCCATTGCGATCAGTGCCGGCGCTATTCCGGCGCGCCCATTGCTGGCTTCACCCTCTGGAAAGCCGAAGACGTGAAGGTCACGAAGGGCGGGGAATTGCTCGGGCGCTACAAGAGCAGCGAGATCAGCGACCGCCGCTTTTGCACCAAGTGCGGCAGCCACGTCATGATCGATCATCCCACGCTCGGCCTGACCGACGTCCGCGACGCCCTCCCGGCGACGGTCGCCTTCAAACCGACCGTCCACCTGAATTACGAAGAAACCATTCTGCCCATCAAGGATGGCCTGCCCAAACTCCGAGACTTCCCCGCCGCTATTGGCGGATCTGGAGAGGCGATGCCGGAGTAAAATGTTGTAGCGTCCGCTGTCCCGAGCGGATTCTATTTGTCCTAGTTCCGTGCCTCGAACTTCAACGCCACGCCGTTCAAACAATAGCGAAGGCCGGTAGGCTTGGGTCCGTCATTGAAGACGTGTCCGAGATGTCCGCCACAACGCGCGCAAAGAACTTCATCGCGTTCCATCCCGAGGCTGGAATCTGTGGCGACGAGAACGTTGGCCGCTACAAAGGGTTTCCAAAAACTCGGCCAGCCCGTGCCGGATTCGAACTTCGCGTCACTCGCGAAAAGCGGCAGGT
>JALYIN010000096.1 GCA_030775765.1 Verrucomicrobiota bacterium | reverse complement strand
CTCACGCGGCCCACAGGGCCGCCGCTACAGAAAAGAAAGGCGGCCTATTCGGCGACCGCAAAATGGAAGATCGCGAACAATTGTTTGGAGTCGGTCCAGACGCGAGACGCTTCGCGGAAACCGGCTGAAGCAGCGAGGCGGGTGAAACCTTCCACGGTGTGTTTGTAGGAAAACTCCGTGATGATTTTTTCGCCGTCCCCAAACTCGAATTCCCGGGCGCCGATATTCACAGTTTGTTGGCCACCGCTGATGAGATGCATCTCGATCCGGCCTTCGGCTTCATTGAAAACGGCGCGGTGTTTCCAGCGCGCGAGATTGAAATTCGAGCCTAGCTCGCGATTCGCCCGGACGAGCAGGTTCAAATTGAACTCGGCGGTGACGCCGGCGCTGTCGTTATACGCCGCCTCCAGAACATCGCGGCTTTTCCGCAGATCGATGCCGATAATCAGGCCGCCGCTTTTTCCGCACAACCGACAGACGCGCCCCAGAAAATCCGCGGCGACGGGCGGCTCGAGGTTGCCGATAGTGGACCCGGGAAAAAAGACTGCGACGTGATCGGGCTTGCGCAGCGGCTTGGGAAATTGCAGCTCCTGCAGGTAATCCGCGCAGACCGGCAGGATCTCGAGCGCGGGCATGGCGTGGCTTAGCTCGACGGCGGAATCGACGAGACGCTGCTTCGAAATATCGACCGGAATATAGGCGATGGGATTCTGGAGATGTTCGAGCAACAGCCGCGTCTTAATTCCGGCGCCGGTCCCGAAACCAATCAGCGCCGCGTTCGGCCCGATCGATTCCGCGATCTCCGGCGCGGAGCGGCGCAGCAGCTCTGTTTCGGTGCGGGTGATGTAATATTCGGGCAGTTCGCAGATTTCCTGGAACAGATCGGCGCCGCGCTCATCGTAAAAGAATTTGCACGGCAGTGTGCGCGGCGAACTCGACAGGCCCGCGACGACTTCAGCGAGGAAGTCCGCATTGACCGGCTCGAGATCGAGCACGGTCACCCTGCCGGGGGCGCCGCTCATGAGAGATCGCGCGCCAGGCGGATGCCGGTGAATTGCCAGCGTTTTTCCGGCTGAAAGAAATTGCGATAGGTGGGCCGGATGTGATCGCGCGAGGTCGCGCAGGAACCGCCGCGCAGCACCATCTGGTTACACATAAACTTCCCGTTGTATTCGCCGAGCGCGCCAGGACCGGCGCGATAGCCAGGGTAGGGGAGATAGGCGCTCCGCGTCCATTCCCACACGTCGCCGTAAAGCTGCTGGAGCGCGTTCGTATCCGAATGGCCCGAGGGCGAGCCGTCTCCATTCGCAGCCGCGGGCGCGGGGTGGAAGCGCTCATCGTCCACGAAGTTTCCGGCGATTGCCAAACCAGAGGCGGCGCGTTCCCATTCGAATTCCGTCGGCAACCGCGCGCCGTCCCAATTCGCATAGGCGTCGGCCTCGAAATAACTGACGTGCGTGACCGGCTCGGCTTCGTCGACAGGGCGAAAACCCGAGAGCGTAAAGTTCCACCACGCGCCATCGCGTTCGACCCAGTACAGCGGCGCGCGCCAACGTTGTTCATTAATGCTTGTCCAGCCGAGCGACAGCCAGTATTCGGGCCGCGTGTAACCGCCGGCTTCCATGAACGCCAGATATTCCCCGTTCGTGATAAGCCGATTCGAAAGCGAAAATGGGGGGACGAGAGCGCGATGCCGCGGCCCTTCGTTGTCGTAGGAAAAGCCGGTCCCGTCGTGGCCGATCAAAACCGTCGCTTCGTCGAACTCAACGAAATGCTGCGGGGCCGCGGCGTGGCTACTCGTATTCTGGGCGGCTTCAGCAAACACCGGGTAGAGCGGATTCTGCGCGAAGACGTGTTTGATATCGGTAATCAGAAGTTCCTGGTGTTGCTGTTCGTGATGCAGGCCCAGGATTAGGATCGGCTCGATCTCGGCCAGGAGGGCTTCGTCCGCCTCCTCCAGCAGCTTCGTCACGCACTCGTCGATCGATTCCCGGAAG
Organism: Verrucomicrobiota bacterium; assembly: GCA_030775765.1. GTDB lineage: Bacteria > Verrucomicrobiota > Verrucomicrobiia > Chthoniobacterales > UBA10450 > AV80. The sequence continues at coordinate 756 of JALYIN010000096.1, read as the reverse complement.
CGGTAGGTTTCGGGGACGGTGGGCCGGGAGATCAAACCCCGCAGGTCCCGCCGATGCATATCGCCGGCAGCGTTATAGTACGAATTAAAAAGGTAGGCGTACTGCGGAACTTCCGAGCGATAGCGCGGCATCCAGACTTTCACGACGAAGGTTTCGAAGAACCAGCTCGTGTGTGCGAGGTGCCACTTCGTCGGGCTCACGTCCGGCATCGATTGGACGACGTAATCTTCCGGTTGGAGGTTCCGGCAAAGGCGCGCTGTGAAATCGCGCACCCGCCGATAGCGCTCGATCAAATGCTCGCGCCGGCCTCCGCCCTTGTCGGGGCGCACTTCATCCCGGCGAGGTGGCGCCTCGGCCACAAGAGTGTCGGGCGCCTTCAAAACAGCTAGCCTTCCTGCGCGAGCTCTTCCTTGCGAGCTTCGACCATCTGGTCGTGCGCCGCTTCCTCGATCCCGTCCTCGACTAGGTGTTCGCCGACATTCTCTTCATCTTCCACCCGCGGAGCGCGATGGCCCGCCGATGACGCCACCATATTCCATTCCTCAACGACCTCCGCGTTTTCGTATGTTTCTTCCGGAGCGTTTGATGGCAACGCGCCGAGCAATTCGCGCCGGGCCTGGTCCCAATCCGCATCGGTAAATTCATCCGGATCGCGTTCCGCAATGAGCGCAATTTCGCGCGCACGTTTCTCGACGGTGTCTGGCGAAGGCGCGCCCAGGCCGTTGCCGTGCACAGAAATTTTACCTACCGGATGAG
>JALYIN010000095.1 GCA_030775765.1 Verrucomicrobiota bacterium | reverse complement strand
GTGATCGCCAGGGCGAAATCCGCCTTCGCCTTCAGGCGAGCGCCTTCCGCCATGGCCAGCGCCACTTGCTTGCTGACTGCGCCATGTTCCGAAATGAGGCGCGGATCAATCCCGAGCATCGCCACCTTCGCCTCGTTCGAGTAGGTAACGTAACCCGCGAGCAAAACAGCCGACGCGCCGGGTACGTTCGTGATTCGATGGGCGAGATAACCGCCCGTGCAGGATTCCGCCACCGCCAAAGTTTGTTTCCGTTCGGTGAGCAACTTCACAACCGCTTCTTCCAAGTCGCTGCCGTCCGCGGAGAAAATGACCGGACCCAATTTCTCCCGGACGATTTGCTCGGCTTGATCGAGCACCGCAGCCTCGCCGACAAGGCGCAGGTCCATCTCCCCCGGACGCGCGCAATAGCCTAGCTCGAGCCCCGGTAATTCCAGTAACCGCGCGCCGACCGCTTCTTCGACGAGCGATTCGCCCATGCCGGCGATCCGAAACAACCGGCGATCCATTGCTCCTTCTGCCGGAACGAGCTTCCGCAAAATCGGAAGCACCGAAGCGCGGAACATCGGGTGCAGTTCTCGCGGCGGCCCCGGTAACAGAAACAAATGGGGCCGTTTCTTCGCTGTGTCGGCCGCGAGATACAGTCCCGGGGCGCTTCCATGTTCGTTAGGCAAGACCGCTGCGCCTTCCGGCACGTCCGCCTGTCGTGCCACCCGGTCCGTCAGCCGGAAACCGCGGCGCTTCGCTCGCTCTTCGATGGCGCGCGAAATCGCCGGGTCGTGCTGCAATTTCAGCCCTAAAAGGTCGGCCGCGACTTCACGCGTCATGTCGTCCGTCGTCGGCCCCAGGCCACCCGTGATGAAGATGATCTCAGTCCGGCCTAACGATTCCGTAATGGCGTCACGAATCGCTTCGCCGTCCGGGACCGCGATCTGACGCTCGATCCGCATCCCGAGCGGGAAGATTTCCCGCGCGATGAAGTTGAGATGGGTGTTGAGCACATCGCCGAGGAGAAGCTCGGTGCCCGTGTTTATGACGACGACATTCACGCTGAGTCGTCGAAGCGTATAATCGCCCGCTTTAACGATTCAACGTTTTAACGCTGTAACCTCGTGGGGGCCAGCTCGCGTTTATCAAGCCGCGTCCTTGTCCTGCTTCTTCCGAATCAGGGGAAGCTTCTTTCCTTCGACCACCGCGCGATTGATCGTGACTTCCGCGATGTCCTCGCGGCTCGGCACGTCGTACATGACCTCGAGCATAATCCGCTCGAGCATCGAACGGAGGGCGCGGGCACCCGTTCCTTTCGTCACGGCCTGCGCGGCGAGCGCCTTCAGCGCGTCTTTCGTGACGCTCAGCCGCACGCCTTCCATCGAGAACAATTTCGTATACTGCTTGATCATCGCGTTCTTCGTGTCGGTCAGAATCTGGACCATCTCTTCTTCCGTGAGCGCATCGAGCGCGCTGATAACGGGAAGGCGTCCGATGAATTCCGGGATCATCCCGAAGCTCAGCAAATCCTCCGGCTCCACGTGGCGCACCGCTTCTTTCGCGAGCGCCGCTTCTACTTCGAGCGTCGGGCTATTGAACCCCATCGTTCGCTGACCGATTCGCTTCTGGACAATTCTGTCGAGGCCGACAAACGCGCCGCCGCAGATGAAAAGGATCTTCTCGGTGTTGACCTGAATGTATTCCTGGTGCGGATGTTTGCGGCCGCCCTGCGGCGGAACATTGCAGGTGCTGCCTTCCAAAATCTTGAGCAGCGCCTGCTGTACGCCTTCGCCGGAAACGTCCCGGGTGATGCTGACGTTGTCGGTCTTGCGCCCGATCTTGTCGATCTCGTCGATGTAAACGATCCCGATCTCGGCCCGCTTCACGTCGTAGTCGGCATTCTGCAACAGGCGCAGGATAATGTTCTCCACGTCTTCGCCGACGTAGCCTGCTTCGGTCAACGTCGTCGCATCCGCGATGCAAAACGGCACGTCGAGAATTTTAGCCAGCGTCTTGGCCAGCAACGTCTTGCCGGAACCAGTCGGGCCGATGAGCAAAATGTTGCTCTTCTCGATCTCGACATCGGCGAACGGATCCGGTTGAAACGCGGCCGAGGTGTCCGGCGGAACGCTTTGCAAGACCCGCTTGAAATGATTATGGACCGCGACCGAAAGCGTCTTCTTCGCGATGTCCTGCCCGATGACATACTGGTCGAGCGAGTGCCGGATGTCTGCCGGCTTGGGGACCCGGATCGTCGACGATTGCCGGCGGGCGTCCTCGTTCAGCTCCTTGTCGAGAATGCTTTTGCAGACGTTGATGCAACTGTCGCAAATATAGACGCCCGGGCCGGCGATGAGCTTGCGCACCTCCGCGTGGCTCTTGCCACAGAAGGAGCACATCGTGAGGTTGGAAGCGCGCGCCATATCAAGGGGCTAAATTAGCAGCTTTTATTCCTCAACCTTCCGGGGCAAAGCGGCCTCGGCGATGGCCGTCGAGGCGTCGGGACTGGCCCCGTCCAGGAGCTTCACTTCCTTGCGCGATTTGATCACCTCGTCGACCAGCCCATAGGACTTCGCCTCGGCCGCGGACATGTAATAGTCACGGTCCGAATCGAGGCGGACCTGGTCCTCCGGTTTGCCGGTATGTTGCGAGATGATTCTAATCAGGCGCTTCTTCAGCTTGAACATGTATTCGACCTGCCGCTCCACGTCGCTCGCCTGGCCTTGGGCGCCGCCCGAGACCTGGTGGATCATGATGTCGGAGTTGGGTAACGCGAAACGCTTGCCTTTCGTGCCCGCGCAAAGCAGCACCGCCCCCATGCTCGCCGCCATGCCGAGTCAATAAGTGTTTACGTCGCAGGTCAGGAACTGCATCGTGTCGTAGATCGCGAGACCGGCCGTCACCACCCCGCCCGGCGAGTTTATGTAGATGCTGATGTCCTTCTTGCCGTCCTCCATTTGCAGGAAGAGCAACTGCGCGATCACGAGGTTCGCAATGTGATCGTCGATGGAGGTGCCGATGAAAATAATCCGGTCCTTGAGCAACCGGGAATATATATCGTAGCTCCGTTCCCCCCGGCCGGTCTGTTCGACCACCATCGGAATGAGCATCGATTGTGAGAAATTTTCGTTTGGAACAGTCATGTCTTATTCTGGCGGAGCCTCGGCCGGCGGCGTTTCGGAAGTGGGCTCGACGCTAACATTCGCCTTCAGGAAATCAAGGGTCTTACCCAGCAGGATCTCTTCCGCCAGGCCGTTTATGCGATCGTTTTCTTCAAAATCCTTCCGCATTTTCTCGACCGAAACGTTGTAGTGCGCCGCCTGCGCCCGGATCGCCTCGTCGATTTCTTCCCGAGTCACCTCGATCTTCTCCGTTTCCGCGATCCGATGC
>JALYIN010000094.1 GCA_030775765.1 Verrucomicrobiota bacterium | reverse complement strand
CTTCGCGAAGCGCGCCGCGGAAGCTTTCGCCTAACGACACGTTGTCGCTGAGGTCGAGCCGAACGGGATGCAGGCCCGGCAACTTCGGAAGCCGCGCCACATCGCGCGAAGTTCCCCAGACTTCATCGCCGCGTTCCGCCAGCAGCTTCGCCGTGGCGAGGCCGATGCCGGAGCTGGCGCCGGTGATGAATATCCGCTTCATCGGCTACCGCGCGGATGACTGCCGACGATCAATCCATCCTGCATTTCGTGAATCCAATCGCACGCCTCGGCGATGTCAGGATTGTGCGTTACGAGCAGCAACGCTTTTCGTTCTTCCTGCACGATACGCTGGAGCAGCTCGAAGGCGCGTCGCGAGTTCTTGCTGTCGAGATTTCCCGTTGGTTCATCGGCCAGGATCACACTGGGATTATTGGCGAGCGCGCGCGCGACGGCCACCCGCTGTTGCTCGCCGCCGGAGAGATGCCGACTCGGCCGTTTCAACTTGCTCCCGAGCCCGACCTCCTCGAGCAGATGCGCGGACCGCTCGTGCATCTCCGGTTCGCTCAGCACCCCGAGACGCCGCATCGGGATCATGACGTTTTCCTGAGCGGTGAAATCTTCGAGGAGAAAATGGAATTGGAAAATGAACCCGAGAAGCTCGTTTCGTTTCCTGTCCAGAACCTCATCGACGAGGTGGGACACGGCCTCATTTTCGATCGTGACCGAGCCGTTGTCGGCGGGATCGAGCAATCCGAGGATGTAGAGCAAAGTGCTCTTGCCGCAGCCAGAGGGACCGACGACCGCGTGGACTGTGCCGCGTTCGAGCTGGAGCGAGACTCCCCGCAAGGCATGCACGCGCGAGTCTTCCTCTCCCAGGAAACGTTCGATGCCTTCGCAGCTCAGCGAAACTTCAGGCTCCATGATCTTCAACGTAGCGGAGACTCGGGGGGCTTGCCATTCCGGCGGTGAACCGTGATAGGAATGGGGAACGATGTGCGGCATTGCAGGCGTGTTGTCGAGCGCTCCGGTTGCTCCTCTGGTTATGCGGCGCATGGGGGCGACCCTTCGCCACCGGGGGCCCGACGATGACGGAATCTGGATCGAGCCGGGCATTGGTCTTGGGCATCGTCGCCTTTCTGTCATCGATCTTTCGCCGAATGGCCATCAGCCGATGGTTTCGCATGGCGGGCGCTTCGTTCTGACGTTCAACGGCGAAATCTATAATCACGCCGCTTTGCGGGCGGCTTTGGAAAGCGAGGGCATACGCGGTTGGAGAGGCCATTCGGACACGGAGACGCTCCTAGAAGCAATCGCCTCCTGGGGGCTCGAGCGAGCTCTGCGGGAATCTGTCGGCATGTTCGCGCTCGGGCTCTGGGACCGGCACGCCCGAAAACTTTTTGTCGCGCGCGATCGCTTTGGGGAGAAGCCGCTCTATTACGGCCGCGCAGGCAAAGCGTTTTTGTTCGCTTCCGAACTGAAAGCGATCCGGGCGCATCCGGATTTTTCCGGAACGATCGACCGCGATGCTCTCAGAATCTTTGCGGCGCGCGGTTACGTTCCCGCGCCGCGCTCCATCTTTCGGGAAATTTCCAAACTGGAGCCGGGCACGATCCTGGCGGTGGACGGCGCGGAGGAAACGGGGCAGCCCAACATCGGGCGATATTGGTCCTATCGAAAGGTGGTTGAGAGTGGTCTCGCGAGTCCGATACCCAACGAAGAGGCGGCGCGGCGGGAACTGGAATCGGCTTTGATCGCGGCGATCCAGGGACAATCGGTGGCGGATGTTCCGGTCGGAGTGTTCTTATCCGGCGGCATCGATTCGTCGACGATCGCGGCGCTCTGGCGGAAGCATTCTTCTCGCGAATTGCGGACCTATTCGATGGGCTTTGAGGAGTCGGGGTTCGACGAGGCGCCCTACGCCAGGGCGGTCGCAAGCCATCTCGGGACCATTCATACCGAGAGTTACGTGACCTCGGCGGAGGCGCGCGATGTCATTCCGCTTTTGCCGGCGATCTACGACGAACCGTTCGCCGATCCATCGCAGATCCCGACCTACCTGATGAGCAAGCTCGCGCGGCAGGACGTGACGGTCGCTTTGTCCGGCGACGGCGGGGACGAATTGTTTGGCGGCTATTCGCGTTACCGGACCGCGGCAAATCTTTGGCGAAAAATGCAGCGGGTTCCTCCCTCGATGAGGCACGCCGCAGGCGCGGCTCTTGGGAAATTGCCGTCCGGCTTTTGGGACAGACCGGCTGCCAAGCGGACGCCATTTCGGGGAGCGCGGCTCCAGCGAACCTTCCATCGTCTCGAAGGCGTTGATAGTTTGCCGGAACTCTATCGCTCGTTCCGCGACGAATGGACGGGTGAACCGTCGCCCGTGATTGGCGCAACCTCCGACGATCCGAAATGCGAGCTGGATCTCGACGTGGCCGATGGATCGGACCTGGTGCGAATGATGTACTGCGACGCCGTGAGTTATCTTCCCGGCGACATCTTGTGCAAAGTCGATCGCGCGGCGATGGCGCACAGTCTGGAAGTGCGGATCCCGTTCCTGGATCATCGGGTTGCCGATGTCGTCGCGCGCATTCCGATCGGCCTGAAAGTCCGGAACGGCACGGACAAGTACATCCTGAAGCAATTGCTCTATTCCCATGTGCCCTCCCAGTTGTTCGCGCGTCCGAAGGCCGGATTCAGCGTTCCGATCGATGCGTGGCTGAAGGGCCCGTTGCGATCGTGGGCGGAGGACCTGCTTTCCCGCGACCGGCTCGATCGCGAGAACTTTTTTTCCGGAGCGATGATCCAGAAACGCTGGGAGGACCATCTGGCTGGGAGACGAGATGGTGCGCACTCCTTGTGGCCTGTCCTGATGTTCCAGTCTTGGAACGATCAATCTACGCGCTCGAGCCCCGCAGAGTAGCGACCGGAGCCAGAAGCGCGGCGCGCCGCGCCGGGACGTAGCTGGCGATAATGACGGCGATGATGGCCAGGATTGTCGCCCAGAAGTAATGCCGCCAATCCCAGGTGACCAGGAAGTGGTTCGCGTAAACCAAGCCGCGCACCCGGATCGGGATGTGCGACACACCCCAGGTTAGAAGCGCGCCGGCGAGGCACCCAATCACCGAGCCCGCGGCGGCGATCATGGCGCCCTGCCAGAGGAAGATCGAAGAAATGTCGCGGGCGCGATAGCCCATCGAACGAAGGATCGCGATCTCCTTGATCTTGGAGAGCACCGACATCGTGAGCACATTGAAAATTCCGAACCCGGCCAGCAGAATGATCAGCGACACAGTGATCGCGGCGGACATTCGAAGGGTGAGAAAAAGCTGGAGGTTGGCTTCCTCGCGTTCCTGCCAGCTTTTTGACTCGTGTTGGAAAAGTGTTTCGAATGCGCGCGCCAGCGCCGGGGCGCGTTCGGGATCGCGCAATTTGTAAACAATCAAGGAAGCGGAAAACGGTTTGCGCAGGAGCATCTGCGCCACGCGCACGTGAGAATAAACCCGGGCCGCATCCACCACACCCACCCCGCTACGGGCGATGGCGGCGATCTCAAACCGTCGATACTCTCCGCCGGGCGAAAGTAATTGGAGTCCATCGCCCGCGCTCACCTGAAGCGTATCGGCCAGGCGCGAACCGAGAATGACCGAGTTCGGGTTGTTCCGAAAATCATCGAACCTTCCGGCAACGATCTGCTGGGCGAGGTTGGTGGTTTGGAGATGAAGAGTGGCGTCGATGCCGAAGAGATCGACCGTGGCATTATCGAACCCGGCCCGGGCGCTGACCGTGCCGCGCAACACCGCCGAACACGAGGCGACCTCCGCAAACTGCCGGCTGATGCGCATGATCTCGGGCGCGTTCGTGATTCCATCGAGTGCATGGCGGCGCGGCGCCTCTGGATTTCGCGCATTCTTTGGCGGCACCAGCAATCCGCTGACGGCCGGTTGAAAGCGTGAAGCAAGAACAAGCGCACCATTACTTCCCAAAGTGGAATCAATGAAGTTTTTAGCGAAGCCCTGGGTCTGGGCCTGGGTGCAAATGAAAATAGCCACGCCGAAAACGACACCGCCACAGCTCAGGATAAAAGCGCGCTTGCGCTGGCTGAGGAAGCGCAACGCGATGTAGAGCGGCGGCGTCACCGGATGTCCGCGCGCGGCGCAACCTTGGTCACGCGTGTCCGCACCGGCCGGCCGGGCCGCAATTTATCCTGGTCCGACAGGATGGCCCGTTCGCCTTCCGACACTCCGCTCAACACTTCGGAAAAATCGAGCGTGCGATAACCGACCTTGACGGTGCGCGACTCGACGAGGCCATGTCTCACGACGAGCGCCTGATCGACCACCAGCGCGCGGGTCGGCAAGAGCAACGCGTTCTCATGCGTGCCCGTGATGATATTCATCTCACCCGTCATGCCGGCCATGAGATTCTCCGGAGGATTCTCCAACTCGAGCACGATCGTGTAGCGCTGCGTCTCGGGATCGGCGGCCGGTTGAATGGCCGACACTTTGGCGCGGAATTGCCGGGTGCGAAAAGCATAGACCTGGACAATCGCATCCATCCCCACCTTCACTTCGCCGACATCTTCCTCGTCCACTTCGCCGCGCACGTAGTTTTTCCTCGACGAAACGGTAAAAAGCTCGGCGCGTTCCGCGACCAGCTCGCCATCGATGGTTTTGATTGCCGTGAGCAAACCGTCCACCGGCGAACGAATTTCGGAATTCTTCATCTGGGCTTCGAGCTTTTTAGCGCCTTCATCGAGCGCCTCGAGATTGCGATCGCGCTCGATCCGTTCCGTCTCGACCAGCCCCTTGAGCCGTTTCACTTCACTTTTGGCTTTTTCAAATTCGACCTGCGCCACGTTGCTCAACGCCGAGAGTTTTTCGAGCCGGCCAAGATTATCTTCGGCCACTTTGAGCGATTCCGCGGACGGCAACGGCAATTCGGCGCGCTGCTTCGCCGCCTGGAGATCGGCGCGCGCTTGTTTCAATTGCCGGGCGGTCGCTTCGTCCGCGATCGTCGCCAGCAACTCGCCTTTTTCCACGCTGCGGCCAATCGCCCCGCGCCCCGCCGAAAGCACGTCGGCGAGCTGAATGAACCCGGAATTTTGCGCGCGCACCGGGAGCACCAGCGACGGCTCGATCCGAACCATTCCGTAGATGGCGGAGATGGCGGTGCCGCGCTGGACGATCGCGACTTCCGCGACCGGCAACGTCGCAAAATAAATGATCCCAATGAATACCAGGACCACGGCGATCCCGGCTAGGATAAGGTTTTTCGAGCGCGGAAACTTCAACGGCTGCACCTAATGCATCTTTCGGTCGTTCGAAAACTGAAAGTAGCGGCCCGTGGCCCGGTCCCACTCGGCGCGGGCGACGTTTTGTTGATAGGCAGCGGAGAGGAGAGCGCTTTTCGTTTCGAGGAAAGTGCTTTCCGCGGTGCGGAATTCGAGCTGCGAGGACAAACCTTCCGCGAGCGTGCGCTCGATAACGTTGACGTTTTGGTCCGCGGCTGAGACCGCGGCGGTCAACGCTTTCCACCGGCCTTCAACGGCGCGGAAGTTGTTCGAAATGCGTTTGAGATCCAGCGCCACGTTGGCTTCGAGCTGGCGGAGCGAGATCTCGTTCATCTCGCGGATGGCGCGTTGCCGCGCGACCTGACCGCCGACTGCGCCGTTGTCCAACACGCGCCAGGTGAACGCGACACCACCGGCGATCTCCGAGGAAAGAACATCGTTCGAACTCAGCGCGGAACCGCTATTCGCAGTGCGGACAGTCACCGGAATCCCGAGGCCCTCCACCACGGCATCGAGCGCCGGATAATATTGCGCTTCGATGATGCGCTGGTCCTCAGCAGCCGCGCGAACGAGGAGGCGCGCGAGCTGGAGATCGGCGCGTTCCGAAAGAGCGGACGCTGTTTCCGAGGCGAGATCGTAGCTGACGGTGGCGAATTGCAGTTCGCCGCTGGGGCGAGGGACCGCGGCTGGCGGGCTGGCATTGTCTCCCATGGTGGTGGCCAAAGTGAGCAGCGCCCCTTCGTACAAGCGTTGCACGTCCTGCATGCGCGGGTCGAGCTCGCGCTCCAGCAATTGCGCGCTCATGATCGCCGCGCGGTCCGTCTGCCCGGCGCGGTAACGTTCCGACTGAGTGGTGACATTTTCGGCGAGCCGTTGCCGTTGGGCTTCGCCGAGGGCGCGGAGCGAATCGTTGTAGAGCGCCGTGTAAAAAGCGATCCGCGTGGTGTGGAGCTGCTCGACGATCGCGACGTTCAAGCGTTGCTCGGCGATCAGCACTTCAATGTTGCCACGGCGCAGAGATACTGGGATCGCGGCGTCGAATAACGGCTGCGAGAAAAAGCCGCGCGCGAACGCGAACGGACGCAGTGTCGGTTCGTTCGCCCGTTTGCCGCCTTGCAGACCGGCGAGGCCTTGCATCCTCAGGTCTGGCCACGCGGTGGATCGGAAAATGAGGCGACGCCCCGCTGCCTGTTCGAGGGCGATGCGCGCCTGCCCGATCTCGGGGTTTTTCTCCAGCGTCCGGGAGAGTGCGGCGTCGAGAGTGAGGCCACGAGCGCTCGCGACGCCGAAAAGGACAAAGACGAGAGCGAACATCTTCTGTAGCCGCTTCGCTATGCGAAGCGTGGGACTGGCTATGAATCGATCCACGCGTTTCCTCTCGTCGCCCACAGGGCGCCGGCTACAGAAGAGGCGGAATCGGCGCGCTCTCATCTTCCACCTCCCAGCGTGGACGGTGGCGCGGCGAGATCCGCGATCGGTTTCGCTCCTGGTGGATTCTGCGAAATCTTCGGAGCAAACCCGAGCGCCTTCGGCTCGCGGGCGCAAGCGCGAGCGAGGCGGGCGAGTGCGACGTTATGCAGGTAGATCGCGCCCAGCCGGGTCGTGCGCGTTCGGGTCACATCGGACGCGGCCTGCAGGACGTCGAGTTGGGTCCCAAGTCCGGCGCCTAAATTTCCCTTCGCGATTTCGAGCGCCTCATCGGCGTTCTGAACATTGCGCGTTTCCGATTGAAGGACGCGGTCCGCTTGCTGGAGATCGAGAAAAGCGCTGCGGACATCGGAGGCGACAGAAAGTTTCGCGGCTTCCAACGCGTAAAGCGCAGCATCGCGGCGGGCGCTCGTCGCCTGAAGCCGCCCGCTCGTCGCAAAGCCGTCGAAAATATGCCAGGTCGCGTTTAATCCGATGATGAAACCGTGGTTGAATTCCGGGCCCACGGCCGGATCGCGCTCGCTGTACGCTTCGTAGCCGGCAAACGCTTCCACCCGTGGCCGCGTCGCGCTTCGGTCCAGGACCAATTGCTGGGTTTCGATCTCAACGTCGATCTGGCGCGCCCTGATTTCGGGCCGGGTCGTATCGGCGTAGGCGAGACATTCGCTAATATCCGGATGTTTCGGCGCGTATTGCAATTGGCCGGACGCCTGGGCCGAGAACGGTTTCCCCGATGCGTCCAGGCCGATGAGCTGCCCCAGGCGCAGCTCGGAATTTTGCAGGCGGGTCTGGGCGTCGATTAATTCAGGCTGCTCGTTGGCCAGCGCGACTTCAGCGCGGCTCACATTCAACGAGCCGACCGTGCCCGTCTCGAAACGCTCGCGTTGCGATTTGAGTTCCTCCTCGTAGACGCGCACCGATTGCTCGCGCACCCGGATCTTCGCGCGGTTCAGGAGCACGTCGTAGAAGGCGAGCCGCACATCCATCGATACGCGATTGACCAGCGCCTGGTATTCGAGCGTCCGCTTCTCCTCGATCAGGCGCGCGATGGTCAATTGGCTCGTGACGCCTCCGCCCGTGTACAGGTTTTGCACGACGCGCACCGAAGCGTTGTAGTCTTCCGGCCGCAGCCGGGACGGTTCCTCGCGCTGCCTTTTCCGGAGCAGCCCGGTGGACACCACTCCCGGAAGAAATCCCGCCCGCGCCTCGACCACACCGCCCCTAGCCGCCTCGATCTGCTTCGCCGCCATCAGGATTTCCGGGTTCTGCTTCTTCGCGACGGTGACGGCTTCCTCCACGGTATAGGCCGAGCCAGCCTGAACACCGGCCCTGCCAAACTCCAGCGCCGTCAGCAGACAAACGATCCAGGAACTACGGCGCATCCATCCTATCTCACGTGGGAAGGCCGGCTTTATCAACAAAATTCCCATAATGCCGCGAGGGGGAAACCCCGTTTCGGGCCGCCCGTTACGGAAATTGCCGTGGGATATTGCATCACCGCGCATTTGCTCTATGATGGGCAACCTTGCGCCTTGCCGCCTCCGCGGGTGGCCGCTAATCTCCGTGTTTTTCTCGCAATGAACGAAATCAGAATTGCCGTCGTGGGAGTGGGGAACTGTTTCAGTTCGCTCCTGCAGGGCATCAACTTCTACAGGGATTCCTCCGGCAACGGCGCGGATGTCGGGTTGATGCACCGGCGAATCGGGCCTTACCAGCCCCAGGACATCAAAGTCGTGGCTGCTTTCGACATCGACCGCCGCAAGGTCGGGCTCGACACCGCGGAAGCCATCTTCGCGCTGCCGAATTGCACCAAGATTTTTTGCGACAAAATCCGACCGACGGGGACGACCGTCATGATGGGCTGCGTCTTCGACGGTTACGCCGAGCACATGAAAGACTACGATGCATCGCGGACCTTTCTCCCGCTGGAAAAAGAGTCGTCCCGCGAACAGATCATCGAGGCGCTGCGCAAGTCGCGCGCGGAGATCATGGTGAATTATCTGCCTGTCGGCTCGGAAGAAGCCACGCGTTTCTATGCCGCCTGCGCGCTCGAGGCCGGGCTCGGATTCGTGAATAACATTCCCGTTTTCATCGCCAGCGATCCAGTCTGGGCGAAACGTTTTTCCGACAAGAACCTGCCGATCGTCGGCGACGACATTAAGGCCCAGCTGGGCGCGACGGTCTTGCATCGCACGATTGTCGATCTTTTCCGGAAGCGTGGCGTCAAAGTCGAGCGCACCTATCAGCTCAACACCGGCGGCAACACCGATTTTCTGAACATGCTGAACCGCAGCCGGCTCGGGTCGAAGAAAACGTCGAAGACCGAGGCGGTGCAATCGGTCATCGGCACGCGCCTGGCCGATGAGAACATCCACATTGGCCCGAGCGATTACGTTCCGTGGCAGAAGGACAACAAGATTTGTTTCATTCGCGTCGAGGGAAAACTGTTCGGCGACGTGCCGATGGAACTCGACCTGAAACTTTCCGTGGAAGACTCGCCGAACTCCGCCGGGGTGGCGATTGATGCGATCCGCTGTTGCAAGCTGGCGCTCGATCGCGGCAAAGGCGGTGTCCTCCATTCCGCCTCCGCCTATTTCTCGAAACATCCGCCACAACAGATGACGGACGATCAAGCCTACCAGAGCGTGGAGGACTTCATCGCCGGCAAGCGCGATAGTTAGGCGACTGATCTATCGCGCTGTAGCCGCCGCTACAGCGGGGAAACTTCCTCGATTAGCTGATCTGCCGGCAGCGGGCGAAGTCGCTCCCATTCCGCATCAAGTTCGTTCGAGGAGTAAGGCATGAACTCACCGGTCGCGGTCGCGAAGATGCTCGCGGTAACTTCGCATTTAGTGATTTCTCGAAGCGACTTCCAATAAGCGGCGATCTGCGGCCGGTAGCGCAAACGGAGTTGTTCCTCCTCGCCTTTTCCGATCCGGTTCGTCTTCCAATCGATCAGGAGACATTCGCCGGCGTGACTGTCGATGAGGAGCAGATCGATCAGGCCCTCAACGCAGCCGTGCTCGTCGATGCTCCAGGCGAAAGGGAACTCCGAGTTGATCCGCGCGCCCTTGCGGGAGAGAAACTGTTTCAGGATTGAATCGCCCGCCAGACTCTCCCGCACGAGCTTCCACTCGGCAGTCGATCGCGGTTTGTCGGGCGAGATGGCCAGGAACTCCTGGAACAAAGCGTCGTCCTTCTCAACCCCTGACTGCCATCGCATCTGCTGAAAAAACGAGTGCCACCAGCGGCCATACAAAGTGGCGGGTGTGTCCGGCGCGGATCTTATTAGCGCGACACGTGTCGCCGCCTCGCCGTTCTCTCCGTCCAACGTGACTTCCGGGTCGTAGGCGCTCGGATTGAATTTGTGTACGAACTCACCGGCGCGGCGGCGCGCTCGTTGCAGATCCTTTGGATCGACCGGCGCCAGGGTGGAGATCAGATCATCCGCTCGGCTTTGATCCTCCAGGCTCGCCGCCAGAGTCAGCGAGCAGCCTTCCGGGTTTTCCGTCAATTCATCGAACTGAGTTGGGTTCTTCTCGTTGCCGAGAAGGGTTAACTGCGCCCGCGTCGAAAGCGCGCCCTTCTTATCGAGAAAAAGATCGCGATCGAGAGCGAGGACCAGGGTGTGCCGCGCGCGTGTCGTCGCCACGTAGAGCAGGCGCTGCATTTCCTGCTGTTCAGCCAGGGTGCGCGCCTTCTTCAGATCGTCCGACGGATCCTCCTTGCTCAACGCGACCAGGATTTCTCCCGAGCCCGGCGTTTTGATAAGCGACGGATACCGCGGAGACGGCGACCGGATATCGCGGCCGAGAAAGGGCAGGATCACTGCCTGCCATTCCGATCCCTTGGCCTTCTGCCCCGTGATCAACTGGATGCCGTTTTCCGACGAAAACCGCGCGTCGCGTGGCGTTTCAAAATCCGCGCGCAAGTTTTCCGCGAAATCGGTCAGCGTCGCGCCTTGCGCTTCGGCGTCCGCCGCCCGGGCGAGGAGCGCATCCAGTTCTCGCGGCAAATCGTCGAAGTCTTCGGACGGAAGGGAGGCAAGACGCTCGCGCAATTGCGTCTCGCGCACCAAGACAGTCACAGCTTCGAAAAGCGATGCGCCTTCTAACCGATCCCGCGTTTCAGCGAGCGCGCGCAGCCGCGACGAAACGATGCCGGCCGCGGACTTCGGCTCATCGACCCGGAAGCGGCTGCCTTCGCCATCTGAAAACACGGCAAGGTCGTGGTCGGAAATTCCGAACACTTCCCGCAGGACACCCGCGATCTCGTAACCATTGAGCGGTTCCGCCATGATCGTGCAGAGCGCGGTTAGCCACGCGTAAGCCGGACTGTCCGCCTTAATCGCGCTTTCGGATTGCATCGCCACCGGCACATCGATTTTTCGCAACGCGCGCGCCATCGTCCGCAACCACGCCTTGCGCGGGCACAAAATCGCGACGTCTCTCCACGAACTGGCACGCAGTTTTTCCAGGCCCGTTTCTTTGATCCAGCGCGCGAGTTCCTTGGCCGCGATATTCGCCTTCTGGTAATCCTTCAGTTTCCCTTCAGGCAACAGCTTGCCTGGAAGGACAACCCGAATCACCTGCCCGGGAAGGACCTTCGGGCGCGGCTGCAATTCCACGAATTGGACCTGCCCATTCTCCTTATTCAGGATTTCGCGAAACGTGCGATTGACGAAATTGACCTGGCTTTCGTCGAGGCGAAACGTCACCGAAAAAGTCAGGGCCGTGGCGGAGCCGGTCTCGATCAGCGCATCGTGAACGGCTTCGTAGTTCGTCAGGTCGGCGCGATCGCCGAAGATCGACTGCTGGAAATCGCCGACCATGCAAAAATGTCCGGGCCGCGGCGGGTCGGTCCGCGCCTCCAGCCAGCGGCCGGCGGCATCAGGCGGCCGTGTGATTTCGAGCAGGACGGAAAACTGTGCGGGATCGGTATCCTGCGCTTCGTCGAGAATGACGCGAAAATTTTGTTCGCGGACGCGTCGCGCGGCGGAAGGATGCTGGAGCAGTTCGTCCGCAAGCGCGATCTGGTCGGCGTAAGTGACCACACCGCGCTCGAGCCGGAAGTCGCGATACTCCCGTTGCACTTCCGCGGCGACGCAGAGCGCGGCGTCCGCGACCCAGCGCCGCAGTGGCGCGAGGGATTGCCGCCAGAGCTGGGTGAATTTTGCGTTCGCACTGGTGAAACAGTTCGGCCACCGCAGAAATTCCCAGTCCGAACCGAACCGCGTTTCCCATTCGGCCAATTCCTCCTGCGTTCGCCGGATCGTGTCGCGCCCTCCCGTATCTTTCGCACGATAGACATCACCGAAATTAACTTCCGGGCAGGGCCCGATTTCACATGGTCGCAACAGGGCGGAGCCGGCGCGCCGGGCGAGTTCCATGATGTCGCGCGCCTGGGCGAGGCGAAAAAGCTTTTCCCGGTTGTCGTTGCTCAACGACCCGCCGAGGCGCGGCTGTTGTTGCACGAACTCCTGCCACAGGTCCTCGTCATCCGTGATCAATTCGAGCGGCGCGGGGAGCCCGAGGTAATGCCCATAGTTCGTCAGGAGCTTCATGCAGAAGGCGTGGATCGTGCCGAAGAAGGCGCGGTTGAACGCGCTCACCACTTCAGGCGCGAGCTTCTCTTCGAGGATGAGCTGGCGGGTGCGTTGCTGCATCTCGTCCGCGGCGCGGTTGGTAAACGTCACGACCACCAGGCGCGGCAGAACTTCCAGCGCATTCGGCGCGCGCGCGATTTCCAAAACCCGGTCGGTAATGGCGCGCGTTTTCCCCGAGCCGGCGGACGCGACGACGGAGAAATTGCGGTCGAGTTCTCCCGTGAACCGATCCCGATCCGATTGATCGCCGGGCGCGCTCACCAGTAAAAGTCCTCCTCTTCCTTGGCGAGCGCCGGATGGGTCAACTCCCAGCGTTCGTCGAGAATTTCCTGCTCGATCGCAAGAGTGGCGAGCGGATACGCACGCGTGAAAGTCCACGCCGAGCGCAACGGACCGTACATGCCGAAGATGCCGGTTTGCTGCATCCGCGCCAGCTCTCGAAAGACATCCGCTTCCGCGTCCATCTGTTCGACCGAGAGCTGAGGCGCGACGGGTTTCACGGCAGGCGACACCAGGCTGAGGAAAACCTGACGCGCTCCGAGTTGGCGCGCCGCGAGCCCATAGAGCGCGAGTTGCAGCGCTGAGCCGTCGAGAATTTTCTTATGGAGCTGCGACTTCCGCTTTTCGGTGTCCTCGCGCGGTGGCGCCAGCGCTTTTTTGTTCGCGCCGGTCTTGTAATCGAGAATCCAGACTTCCTCGGTGTCGAGCCCGCGGTTTTCCTCCCGGGAAAGGAGAAGATCGATCCGGCCGCGAAAGAGGAGCGTCGCATCCGGGGCGACCCGCACCGGCGCGTCGCCATCGATCGACCATTCCGCCGCCATCCAGGGCCAGGCCTCGATCGTCGCGAGTTTGGCGCCGAGGAGACGCGCCAGGCAGAAGGCGTTTTGCCAGCCGGAGTGCCACCAATCAGGGATCGTTTTCCCCGTCGATTGGCAGAGGCGTTGAATCTCCGCGTATTTTTCCTCGGCAGCAACGCGAATGGACCGGTCGATCCCGTCCGCATTGGGAATTCGCACGAAATTCCTTTCTGCGCTGGCAATCTGGCTCAGCCAGCGATGCGCCCATTGCCCCGTCGCCGCGCTCCAGGGGTTCGTTTCGTCTTCCCGGCCTTCGACGCCGAGATACTTCTTCAGCCAGACCACCGCCGGACTTTTCACGAGCGTCTCGAATTCGCTCACGCTCGGGATCGGGATGCGCGACGCGGGAGAGCGCAGCGCAAAATCATATTCGCCAGAAACGGCTGTGGGATCGCGCCGCGCGTCGTAGGCGACCCGCGTCTGCTGGCTTTCCTGCGACGCGGTTCGCGCACGCGGTTCGAAGGCTTGCAGCCACGCCGCCGTGGCACGCTGCAACTCTTTCATAGTCCCCTGCGTCAACGGCCGCCGGCGCGTCTGCTGGTAGAGCTGCGAAAATAATTCGCTCGGATTCCAGGGACGATCCGGCGCCGATTCCTGGACGAGGCTGGCGCCGATCGCGATGCCGCGGGGCCCGGATTCGAGGAGCGCGTGAAATTGCCGCAACGCGATTTGCCGCTGTTCCCGCGGACCGAGATAAAGCGAGTGATTTTCGCGAACGCTGGTGTGCCCTTCGCCCTGACGGCCCTGCCGGGACGCGCGGCGGTTGAGCTGTTGCCGGTTAAAATTCTCGATCTCATCTTCGCGCGCGAACTCTCCCTTTTCCTCCGGGGGCCAACTGCCTTCGTTCCACCCCGCGAAAATCAGATGCGACCATTCCTGTCCCTGGGCTTGCGCCACAGTCAGCAATTGCACGCGCGCGTAGGAATGATTGCCCGCGTCGTCGCGTCCCGCCGTGAAACTCGAGGCCACCTCTTCGAGCCAGCGCAAGAACAGGACACGGGAAAATTTCGCCGGCACATTGATCGCCCAATCGAGACCGTGACCGGCGATGCTGATCCAATGTTGCTTCCATTTCAGGCGCGCGAATGCCCCTGCTGTCGCCTCGAGAAATTCCGAAAAAGTTCCGCGCGCCGGGAGGAACTGAATCAGATCCAGGATTCGCGTTACCTCCTGTCGTTCCGGCTGCGGATCGGCCGCGCAGAATCGTTGGAGGAGAACAAGGTCATCGATCAGGATTTGGGCATTGGCCGACTGGAGCGTTTTTTCGAGGCGCTCTAGCCGCAGCTCAGGGAATAATTTTTCCCGGTCTTGGAAGCCGCCGAGAAAACGAACCAGCGAATGGA
This sequence comes from Verrucomicrobiota bacterium, assembly GCA_030775765.1. GTDB lineage: Bacteria > Verrucomicrobiota > Verrucomicrobiia > Chthoniobacterales > UBA10450 > AV80. The sequence goes on along the minus strand of JALYIN010000094.1, from coordinate 2,239 downwards.
TGCGCGGTCCGCGCTGGAGGTGCAACCACGCGCGCCACTCGGCCGTCTCGAACAATCCAGGGACGGGATGACCAAAACCGTCGTTGTGTGGGATTGACAGATTCGAGAGCGCACTGGCGGCGAGGCGGGGCAGCGCTCCCGCCCCAGCGAAAATTACACCGACCCGGGCGCAATCTTTCTCCGCGAGAAATTGCGAACAGAGAAGAGCGATCGCCTTCGCCTGTTCGAAGGCGTCGGCGCCGACCACAAAACTGTAGTTCGCCGCGGGCGCCGATTCGCCGCGCATTTCCGCTTCGCTGAACAAGGCTTCGCCGCTTGTCTGCCTTGGACTGGAGGCAAGAGGTTGAGCTTCACCGAAATTTTCCTCCCACGAACCGATCCAGCAGAGGTCGATCTCTGAATTCTCGCGCGGGTAATCCAGCAGGACGGTGGCGCTTTGAGCGGATTGGGCTCCGGCCCGAAGCAAAAACCATTGCGACCAGTGTGCGGAATCGAATCCGCAGATGAGGAGATGCGCGAAAAGCGGCGGCTTGGAGGCAGAGCGCGCCAGCAAATCGCGATCGAACTGGGCGACGCCGGTGAAATCGCAGGCGCGTAATTGTTCGCGGAAACGCTGGACGATCGGCTGGAATGAATCGAATCCGAGGCGCGCGAAATCCCAGCCCGCGGTTTCGAGCCGATCCAAGGTGCGCAGCAAATGGTCGGGCGCGCGCACGACTGCTTTCGCCGCCAGATTAGCCGCGCTCGCGTCGTCTTCGGAAGATTCCCGGAGCGTTTCCTCCGCGGCGACAGCGAGCAGCAAACGAAGATGTTCGCGCAAAGGCAGCGCCTGATCGCGATTGCCGCCCAGGAGTTCGCGCAATCCCGCCGGCGTAACGAATTGAATGCCGAGATGCGAATGGCGTTCTTCCAGCAGGCGGGCCTTGAGGGCGTGCGCGTGGCTTCGCGTCGGCACGACCACGATGGAGGGCAATTTCTGTTTCCAAGAAACCGGAAGCACTTCGCGGAACCAGGGCGCGATCGCCTGATCCCATGCCTCCCGCGGGGACGATGCGATGCGAAGTGCTGCCTTTCGTTTCACGCAGGCACTTTAGCAGAACGGGACAAGCGCTGTCCTTCCCTTAAAGAAACTGGCTGCGCAATCCTGAAATGCTGCATCTATGGGTGAGGTCGCAGCGTCTTATTCGTGTGCTGTCATTGTCACGGTTAACGGCGGGGTTTGAAGAAGTCCCCCAATTTGGGTTGCCGCCCATAATTATGCGAAGGAGTTTTGCGATCAGGACTTGTCTGGGTGCCGGTTCTCTCGCACCGTTTGGTCCCACGATGTCCGGCCGGCAATCCTTCCCAGTTTCGAGTGTCCCAAACGCTCCGGCGAAAGAACAATCCGTCCCGGCTGCGGATCGAGAATTGATGGCGCGAGTTGTTGCCGGTGATGAAGCAGCCTTCTCGAATCTATATCGACAGCTCTCACCCGGATTGTTTTCGATGATCTATCAAATCCTGCAGGACCAGAAGGAATCCGAGGACGTGTTACAGGAAGCTTTTGTCCAGATGTGGAAAAAGGCATCGACTTACGAACCACAGCGGAGCGCTTTGTTTACGTGGGCGGTAATGATCTCGCGAAACAAGGCAATCGATCGCCTCCGCGGGCGCCAGCGTCGCACGCGCCTGGTGGAGGATGCTGCCTCCGAGCTCTCCGGTTCGACAGCCGATTTTGAAAGTGGCGCCGATGTTCTTTCCAGTCAGAGCGACGAAAGGAAAAGGATCCGCGGGGCGTTGTCGGCATTGCCGGCCCCGCAACGGGAAGCGATCGAGCTCGCGTTTTTCACCGACATGACCCAGGCGGAAGTTTCTGCGAAACTCAGTGAGCCTCTCGGCACGATCAAAGCTCGGATTCGCCGTGGGCTCCTTACCTTGCGCGACCTTCTGCAGTCTTCGCCATGATTGACGAACAATTAGAGGAAACAGCATCGCTTTACGCGCTCGGAACCTTGGAGCCGGGCGAGAAAGTTGCGTTCGAGACTCAGCTCGCCGGGAACGAGAAGCTCCAGCGTCTCGTCGATGATTTCACGGCGACGGCGGCGAGCCTGGCTCACTCAGCTCCACTCCGGATGCCGCCGCCGCATTTGGAAGCGGCCATCATGCGCGAAATTCGAGGCTCGAAGATCGTGAGGCCGGTTTTCCCGGGTGTTCGCTGGATTCCTTGGGCGCTGGCCGCGGGTTTGGCGCTCTCCACGGC
>JALYIN010000093.1 GCA_030775765.1 Verrucomicrobiota bacterium | reverse complement strand
TCGACATCCAGCCGAACCGAAGGAAAAGTTTTCCCATGGGCCGTGAAATCAAGCTCGATGGCGGTGAAATTACGATCCTGAAAAAGATCGGGCTCTCCGGCTCGCCCCTCTTCGGGAAACTGCTGGTCGATCGAATCGAAGAAATGGAGACTGGCGAATTCCTAGACACGCTCTGCGGATTGTTGGATCAGAACTACGTTCTCTCGAATAAGGTGAACATTCGGGTGATGGAAGACGTTCAGAAGGCGTTCTTCCGGGTGAATCCAGTTTACTCGAAGGATTTGCAGGACGCCGTAAACCCGAGCCGGAAGCGCGATCGCGAACGGGCCGAACGTCAGCGGCGCCGCTAAGACGAGTGGCGCGCCCGAGCAAAGTGCTGCGGCTTTGGCCCTGGCTCGCCGCCATCGCGACCGGCCTGCTTTGCGCCGGATGCTTCGCGCCATTCGATTACGACTGGCTTTGCTGGATCGCGCTGACGCCGCTGCTGGCGGCGATTTGGTTTTCCGGTGCTGAATCGAAGCGGCGCTGGGCGCGCGACCTGTTGCTCGGTTATGTCGCAGGTCTCGCATTTTTCTGGGTGGTGTTTTCGTGGCTCTACACGGTAACGGTGCCGGGCATGATCCTGGTCGGCTTCTACATGGCGTGCTACTTCGCGGCCTGGAGTTGGTTGGGCGGTTTGCTTCGACCCGGCTTGCGAACGGTGCGCGAGAAACCCATCGAAGGACTCGACGCGGTCACGCGCCGCCTCAACGAAAAATATGCGGCCGAACACCCGACGTCTTCAGGCGCCTCTGTAGCCGCGGACTCGCCAGCGCGCCGGTCACCATGGCTTAGCTCGATAAACAATTTGCGGCTCGCGTTTCTTCTCGCGGCGGCATGGGTGGCGCACGAATACTTGCGCGGCATTGTCTTTTCCGGCTGGAGTTGGAACTCGATGGGCTCGGCGTTGCACTCCAAATTGGTCGTGATCCAGATCGCTGAGTTCACCGGCGTCGCCGGCCTGTCCTTCATGGTGGTCTTCACGAATGTCATCCTCCTGGCCACTGTGCGCCGGTTTATCCTCGAGACGCAGGTCAAACCGATGCGCCCCCATTTCGATCTTACGTTGACCATGGCCGGCATCGTCGGCGTGATGGGATTCGGGCTACATGCCTTGAACGTCCGCCGTGAGACCAAGCCGCTGAATGTCGCGCTCGTGCAACCGAACATCCCGCGCGAAGAAAGGTTCGCGGCCGAATTTGCGACGAAGACCTTCGATCTGTACACGCGGCTCAGTCGTCCTGCGGTGGAAGGGAATGCGCGCGCGGATCTCCTCGTCTGGCCGGAAGGTTCAATGCCGGGTCCGGTTCTCTACGACGAGCTGAGTCACAAATTCGTCATGGATTTTTCCGCGTCGGCGAAGACCGATCTGCTCCTGGGCACGGACGATCTGGACGAAACCCACGCTTACAACGCCGCCATGTTCGTTCCTGAAGGCGGCGCGCCCATCCAGGTTTATCGCAAAGTCCACCTCGTGCCGTTCGGCGAATATGTCCCGGGCCGCCACACCATTCCCCTTCTCGCCCGCATCGTCGGCGATCAGGTGCCCGGCGATTTCGCCTTCGGCCAAGAGTTTACGGTTTTCAAACTGACGAACGACAAGGCGCGGGCCGCTCCGCTGATTTGCTTCGAAGACACGATCGGCGATCTGACGCGGCAATTTGTTTTAGCCGGCGCGAACCTGCTCGTGAACGTCACGAACGACGGCTGGTTCCTGCATTCGGCCGGATCGCGGCAGCATGTGGCGAGCGCGGTTTTTCGCTGCGTCGAGACACGGCTGCCGATGGTGCGCGCGGCCAACACCGGCGTCACTTGTTTCATCAACGAATTCGGGCACATCACCCAGATGCTCATAGACGAAAACGGGAGCCCGTTCACGGAAGGGACGTTGACTGGCCAGGTCGCGATTGTCGCGAATCCGGAGCCGACGTTTTACGTGCAGCATGGGGAGCTGGTCGCGTACGCCTGCGTCGCGATTTCGGTTCTCACCCTGGCGTTTCTCGCGGCGCGCTCCTTCTTGCGCCGAAAGTTGTAGCGCGCGCCTCACACATCGCTAATCGTCCTCCTACCTTGATGGCTACGAATCACGAGTTTGCGATTTACGTGCGCGGGCTGCGCAAATCGTACGGCAACTTCGAAGCAATCAAAGGAATCGACTTCGAAGTCCAGCCCGGGGAAGTCTTCGGCCTGCTCGGACCGAACGGCGCCGGCAAGACCAGCACCGTCGAGATCCTCGAGGGGTTGCGCCCGCGCACGGCGGGTGAGGTGAAGGTCCTCGATTTTGATCCCGATCGACAGAAGAAACAGCTCAAGGAAAGAATTGGCGCCTGTCTCCAGGCGACGAACCTGCCCGACAAGATAACCGTGCGCGAGGCACTGGATTTCTTCGGATCGCTTTACTCCCAAAAGGCCGACACCAACGTACTCATTAAACGGCTCCAACTCGAGGAGAAACGAGACGCCGGATACGCCACGCTTTCGGGCGGCCAGAAACAACGACTGGCCCTCGCGCTCGCGCTGATTAACGATCCGCAGATGCTCTTTCTAGACGAACCGACTACGGGACTCGATCCGCAGGTGCGCCTGGAGATTCGCGACCTGATCGAGGAATTGCGCGCCGACAAGCGGACGATCGTCATGACCACGCATTATATCGAAGAGGCGGAGCGTCTCTGCGATCGGGTCGCGATTATGGACGCCGGGCAGATCATTGCCATCGGCACGCCGCGCGAGTTGCAGGAGCGCAGCGAAACTCAGTCGAGTATTGAGATAAAACTCAGCCAGCCGCTCGCGAACCCGAACGTACCGGAGTGGGCGGAGTCGGTCCGCACTATTGTCAGTGACGATCTCCGCCTCATTACTGTTTACTCGAAACGTCCGGCGCGAACTCTGGTTGAAATGGTGAAATGGGTCGATGCCAACGGATTCGAACTCGATGACGTCCGGCT
>JALYIN010000092.1 GCA_030775765.1 Verrucomicrobiota bacterium | reverse complement strand
CGACCCCGTCGCGGTGACCGACTGGACGAACTACCTGAAGAAAGGCACAAACCTTTACACCACAGGTAATGACATCCTCGGGGCCTCTTACGGGCCGCAAAAGGTCGACTCTCTTCCGGCCGTCCCGGCGACTTCCAAGAGCGCGCTCTCTGACGTCACCGACGCGACGTTCTGGTCACCCCATAACTAAGAATCTGACGACTCATTCTCCTGTCATCAGGGAGACACAATTCATTCCAGGTAATACTACGAATCTGGTCTGCTCAAATTCCTCGATTTCCAAGGCTTTCGGGGAAAGATAAATGAAAAACGCTCGGTCGACTTTCCTCGTTTGCGCGTGAATCGGGGAGCTGTAAAATATCCGATTCATGAGAATTGCCTTTTGCGCGGCTCTGCTCTTCGCGTCGCTCCTGCCGGCACATTGTAGCGAAGTGAGGCAGGTGAGTCCGGACCACGCGCGAACCTACGCTTACGGCGAGGTGCTCTGGAGACAATTGTATCGCAATGGAAACATCTTGGCTGCGCGAATCACGTTTAGTAATGCGCCCTATAGTTCGAAGGGGGACCCACGGAGTGACGAAGCGTTTGATTTTCGATTTGTGGGCGCGAGTCTTGATCCGTCCACGGGCGCCTTCTACGTCAGAGCATCGAAAGGGAAGAGAATCGTCGTGGCAAGGCTGCGAGGCGGTTTACCATATGAAAGAATCGCGCTCAGTCCCGGCGCGAAAATCTATCTGCTGAAGAAGAGTGGTCGCGTTACTGCTGTTCTGACGGCGACGCCGGAGGCGCGCGCAGGTTTGCAGTGGATCGAGACGACGGACAGTTGGCTTTTCCGTCCATTATTGTTTCCGCATTGGCCCGGCTAGGCACACTAGCTCTACGCCAGCGCACCAGGCTTGACGGCTAACGCTACGTGATCTCTGCGGCCGAGAGCCTTTCGCCTCAGCAGTGGGAACATGCTTCGGTTAGGTTGAGCCCTTGTTTGGACCGGGGGCTCCGAGGAGGGAATTTAGCCTTCGAACGGGGCTTCGAAGCACGTTTCTTGTCTGGCGGGTGATATTCAAGCGAAAGACAAGCTTTGCGCAACGAATGCGCTTCGGTAGGGGAGCCGAGTGTGATTTCGTCGGATCGGTTGGCTCTTGCACTTTGGCTCGCCAGCGCTGTTTACAACGAGTCAGTTCGCACACAGAATGCACATGTTCTAGATGGTTGCGGCGACGGAGAAAAGATAGCTTAATGTTGAGGCGGACTCTATAATATGGTGACTTTTTCAAAGCTGTTCCTCCTCGCGCTGGTCCTGGCCGCGTATGTGTATGCTGGACCGGCAGCAGCGCAGGATTGCCTCTCTCAGGAATTGACCTTGGCGGAGCAGAAAGCCGTTCTCCGCAATAACGACGATGGCGACAAGGGCGCCGGACAAGAAAGCGCGCCCCAGCATCAGAGTTGGCTGTTTCACGCGCAGGTGACGGAGATTGGGCAAGGACAGCCTGGCTTCCATTCACCTTATCGCGGAGAAAACAGTCTGCCGCCGGATGACGATTTCCGGCAGACCTCTTCGATGGATATTTATCTCGGCGCTCACACTTGGCCGGGCGGCGAAATCTACCTGAACGCGGAATATTATCAAGGATTCGGGCTCGGGAGAACGCATGGGATAGCCGCTTTTCCTAACGCCGAAGCCTACAAAGTGGGACAGAAAATCGGAGACGTCTTCGTACCCCATTTTTTTCTTCGCCAAACGTTCGGACTCGGCGGTGAGAAAGAGGAAACGCCGGGCGACCTGCTGCAATTGGCCGAGAAACAAGATGTCTCTCGGATAATATTCATGATTGGCCGGCTGTCAGTGGGCGATCAATTCGATGGGAATGCCTACGCTCACGATCAGCGAAAGCAGTTCATAAATTGGGTTCTCGTGGATAGCGCGGCGTTCGATTATGCAGCCGATTCGCTTGGTTATATCGAAGGGGCGACTTTGGAATTAAACCAGAAAGACTGGGCCATTCGCTACGGCATCTTTGATGTGCCGCGGGTTTCGAACGGGTTCGCCAAAGACCAACACTTCGACAAAGCGTGGCAACAGGTCATCGAGTTAGAAGAGCGATTCTCCGTTTTTGATCATCCGGGCAAGGTCCGTTTTCTCGGCTGGCTCGAGCACGCCCACATGGGTAGCTATCGCGAAACCCTTGCGCACCCGGAGTTCATGGGAGATATCACGCTCACTCGACGTTACCGTTATCAGTACGGCGTCGCATTGAGCGTTGAGCAGGAGATCATCAAGGATATTGGCGCCTTTGTGCGCGCCAGCTGGCGAGACGGCGAGAGCGAAGTCTGGCAGTTTACAGACGTCGATCGAAATGTTTCAGTGGGGGTGCAAGTGAAAGGCTCATTTTGGAACCGAGGGAACGATACTTTTGGGATCGCGGAGTTTCTCAGTGGCATTAGCAGTGCGCACCGACGTTATTTGGCAGCTGGGGGGTTGGGACCGTTACTTGGGGATGGCAAGTTACCGCATTATGCGCTCGAGAGCGTGATCGAGGCATACTACGACGCTGAGATAATCAAGCACGTGCATCTGGCGGTTGATTATCAACTCGCGGTAAATCCCGCTTACAATCAAGACCGTGGCCCAATCAACATTTTTTCCGGTCGCATGCACGTTGAGTTTTAGGAAATCGAATTACATAGCGTATACATTGTCGCGTTGATAACAGTGGACGGCTCCAATTTCCGAGCTACCCGGGCGATGCGCTTCGTGCGCGACCAACCCAGGCCTATTCTCGTCTTCAGCAGCCTCGTTCTCGTGGGGGTCGTCGGGGTAATGGATTACCTTACTGGTTTCGAGCGCTCGGTTCTTGTCTTTTACCTCGTTCCAATAGCGTTGGCGACTTGGTTCGTCGGACGAGGATTCGCCGTGGCAATCTGTGCTCTGAGCGTCACAGCCTGGATCGCTGGTGACATGGCGGCGGGCGCCAGATACTCAAGCCCGTTCGTTCCACTTTGGAATTCCCTTATCGCCCTGATCTCTTTCCTGATCGTTATCTGGCTTCTCGCTAGGCTCCACGCCTTGCTAGACGAACTTGAGCTGCGCGTTCACCAGCGAACCCAAGCCTTAGAGCGTGAGATTCTAGCGCGCGTCAGGTTGGAAAAAGAAATTGGAGAGGTTAGCGAGCGTGAGCGGCAGCGACTTGGCCGCGAATTGCATGACAGTCTATGTCAGCATCTCACGGGCACGTCACTTGCCGCGCAAGTCCTGGGTGGCGAACTTATCGCTGCCGATCTGCCCCAAGCCGGCGCGGCGGAAAAAGTCATTGCACTGGTGGAATCCGCCATCGATATGACTCGAAATCTTGCCCGCGGCCTAATCTCACTGGAACTTGAAGGCAAAGGGCTTTGCGGAGCGCTCCAAGAACTTGCGCGAGATGCGGCTTCTCGTTTCAGAATGAGCTGCACTTGCCTCTGCGATGAATCAATAAAGGTAGACGACCCCCTAACAGCGACGCACCTGTTCAGAATTGCGCAAGAGGCGGTAAATAACGCCTTAAAACACAGTCAGGGGAAAAATATCTCCATCGGTTTTGGGCGGAGAGATTCCACCCTGTGTCTAAGGATTGAAGACGATGGCCTCGGCGTGCCACCGGCGACCACCAAGGATCGACCGGGTTTGGGACTTCGCATTATGGCTCATCGGGCGGCGTTGATTGGCGCTCGTTTCGAACTAAAACGCTCACCGTTAGGCGGGACGATTGTTACTTGTTGTCTCTCGGACGCGGTTGAGGAACCTCTTGAATCGACGTAGAAGGGATTGTGAATGGCAAGCGCTGAGAAGGACGAGACAAAATGCAAACGCGTTTTTATCGTGGATGACCATCCTCTAGTCCGCGAGTGGCTAACGAATCTCATCAATCAACAAGTTGACCTGATGGTTTGCGGCGAAGGCGATACCGCGGCTGCGGCATTGGATGGAATAGCGGCACACAGACCGGATGTCGCGGTGATTGATATCTCTCTGGCTTCGACCTCTGGCCTCGAGTTAATCAAGGACCTTAAGATCCAGCATCCATCAGTAGCGATCATTGTGCTCAGCATGCACGACGAAGCGTTGTATGCGGAACGGGCTTTGCGATCCGGCGCGCGCGGTTACGTGATGAAGCGAGAGACGAGTAAGAAGATCATTACCGCTATCCGCCGAGTGATCGAAGGCGACGTGTTTGTAAGCGAGGCGGTCTCCTCTTCGATGGCATTGAAGTATCTCGAAGGCCACACCGCCGCGGCTCAAAGGGCATCGCCGATCGAGCTGTTGAGCGATCGGGAACTGGAAGTGTTTCGCCTGCTCGGTCAAGGCCGTGGTACAGCAGAGATTGCTGAGAGCATGCACGTGAGCCCGAAGACCGTTCAAGCCTACTGCGCGCGCGCGAAGGAGAAGCTGGGTGTGAGGACCTTTACCGGACTACTCCGTGAAGCTGTTCGTTTCGAAACCGACTCTTATACCGGTTGAGAGAGGAACGCACCAGATCGTCACCTGTAGGGCTTTGTCCTACAAGGTTTTCTAGGCGATAGACTGCATGCAAGAGTAGGTCTCGCCTACTAGCGCGCCTTCGCGGTCCGCCCCTAGAGTCCGAGGTGTGTTATTCTCCTCTTTCGAGAACGGCAATCGTTTTTCTCGTGTGCGCGTCAATTTGCTTATGACGATGGTAGCTGTCGGTGCCTTAATAGCCTGCCCGAGAACCATCCCGGCCCAGTTCGCCGATTCTGAGATTCGATCGAAACCGCGGCGCGACACAGGAACGACGTTCACACTGCGCCAGTTCATTGAAACGGTCGTCGCTTCGAACCTCGAACTGGCCGCGCAACGTTATAACGTCTCGATCTCGCAGGCGCAACTCGTCGCCGCGCGTGTTTCTCCTAATCCCATTTTAACCTTTGGTGGAGCGCGGACACAAAAAGACCAGTCGAACAGCGAAAACGCGGGCGTTAGCCAGCTCGTTGAAATCGGAGGGAAACGCCATTTTCGCGTTTCCGTCGCCACCAAGAATCTTCTGGCCGTGTCAGCTACGCTCGGTGATTTCCTTCGAACACTGCGGGGGACGGCGGCCAATGCATTTATCGACGCGGTCGCGAGTGACCTGATCTTGCAACAGAAGCGCAAGGCGTTTGATTCACTTAATCAACTGTCCGATTTGAATCGAATTCGCCTGAAGGCAGGCGACATCGCCGACGTGGATTACAAT
>JALYIN010000091.1 GCA_030775765.1 Verrucomicrobiota bacterium | reverse complement strand
ACCGCTTCCATCTCGACAATGCACGCGCTCGCGGTAGCACGAGAGGAAGCGAGTACCTCGGTGCGAACGCTGGGTCTCTCGGGCCGAGCTGAGTTGCCGATCTTTCGCATTTACGTTTCAGATCAGGCCCATAGTTCGGTCGATAAAGGGGCGATCGCGCTCGGACTGGGCGAGCACAATGTCCGCCGCCTCGCGAGCGATTCGCAGTTTCGGATGAACGTCGCGACCTTGCGCGAAGCCGTCGCGTCCGACCTCCGGCGCGGATTTAAACCTCTCGCCGTCGTCGCGACTGTCGGAACCACGTCCACAGCCAGCGTCGATCCGGTGCGGGAAATCGCCGAGGTCTGCGCCCAATACCAGATTTGGCTGCACATCGATGCGGCCTACGGCGGCGGCCTCGCGCTGCTGCCCGAACATGAATCGGTGACCGATGGCTGGGCGGAAGCCGATTCGCTCGTGATCAATCCGCACAAAATGCTGTTCGTGCCGTTCGATTTCAGCGCGCTTTATGTGCGCGACATCGAGCGTTTGCGCCGCCTCTTCACTCTCGTGCCCGAATACTTGCACCTGCGCGACCCCGCCGGCGCCGAGATCAACTACATGGATTACGGCGTCCAATTGGGTCGCCGCTTCCGTGCGCTCAAGGCCTGGGTGGTCTGGCGGGCGTTCGGTCGCGAAGGAATCGCCGCCCGGATTCGGGAACATCTGCGGCTGGCGCAGCTCTTCGCCGGCTGGGTCAAAGACGATCCGCGCTTCGAGCTCTCCGCGCCCGTGATGATGGGCGTCGTCTGTTTCCGTCTCAAGAACGACGATGACAAGGCCGCCGATCGAAAGAACAGCGAGACCGTGGCGAGCATCAACGCCTCCGGCAGGGCTTACCTTACCCAGACAAAATTGCATGGCCGCATCGTGATGCGTCTCGGCCTCGGCAACATCCTCACCACGGAAGAGCACGTGCGACGCGTCTGGGATATTATTCGCGCCGCGGCCTGATTGAGAGACCCGGCTTTTATCCGGATGTTCCGCGGCCGCGCTACTCCGAAATTGAAAGCTGACTGCTTTCGGTTAACGTTGGCCTGTCCGAGTAATCACTCAAGCTTATGGAAACGACTATCGCTCCACCGAAAACAAGTTCGCCCGCCGAAACCGATTTTCTCCCGCTGCAGGGAACTGACTACGTAGAGTTCTGGGTCGGAAACGCCAAGCAGGCCGCGCATTATTACAAGACGGCGTTTGGGTTTCAATCGCTCGCCTACGCCGGCCCGGAGACGGGCGTGAAAGATCGCGCGAGCTATGCCATCCGCCAGAACAAGCTCACCCTCGTTCTCACCACGGCCCTCCGGCCGAACAACCCGATCGCGGACCACGTCGCCTTGCATGGCGACGGGGTGAAGTTCATCGCGCTCAAAGTGGAGGACGCGACTTCCGCCTGGAAAGAGACGACGAAGCGCGGCGGCAAGAGTTACATGGAACCGACGACTCTGAAGGACGACAACGGGCGCGCCGTCATGAGCGGCATCCACACCTACGGCGACACGGTGCATCTCTTCATCGAGCGGGGCGATTATAACGGCGTCTTCATGCCGGGCTTCCGCAAGTGGCAGACGAATTACAATCCGCCTGAGACTGGCCTCATGTATGTGGATCATTGCGTGGGCAACGTCGGCTGGAACCAGATGAATCCCTGGGTGAAGTTTTACGAGGAGGTGATGGGGTTCCGAAACATTCTGACCTTCGACGACAAGGACATTTCGACGGAATACTCCGCGCTCATGAGCAAAGTGATGAGCAACGGCAACGGCTTTGTGAAATTCCCGATCAACGAGCCCGCCGAAGGGAAAAAGAAATCGCAGGTGGAGGAGTATCTCGATTTCTACAACGGCGAAGGCGTGCAGCACTGCGCTCTGGCGACCAACGACATCGTCAAGACTGTGAACGATCTGCAGAGCCGCGGCGTGGAGTTCCTGAAAATTCCGACCACCTATTACGATGAGTTGCCGGCTCGCGTAGGCCATATCGATGAAGATCTCGAACCGTTAAAGCAACTCGGCATCCTGGTCGATCGCGACAACGAAGGTTATCTTCTCCAGATTTTTTCCAAGCCCGTCGAAGACAGGCCCACGCTTTTCTTCGAGATCATCCAGCGCAAAGGCGCCAAGAGTTTCGGCAAAGGTAATTTCAAGGCGCTCTTCGAAGCCCTCGAGAAAGAGCAGGATGCTCGCGGTAACCTGTAGGAGCCAGCTATGCCTTACTACCAAAAGCTCGGCCAAATCCCGAAGAAGCATCACATTTGGTTCCACCGCAACGGCGGCGGGCCTTCCTACAAGAACGAAGGCATAGCCTACGAGCACGTCATTACCACTGAAGGTTTCAACGAGGCTTATTCCATCATTTACCATCTCCGCCCACCGACGCGGGTCCGGAGTGTCGAGCTGATCAAGTATTGGGAGCCGAAGAAGGTATCGGAAAGTCCACTCCGCCATCACCACATCAAAACCGCCGATATTCCGCGGCGCGGCGACCTCTACACCGGCCGCATCCCGATGCTGTTCAACGCAGACATGACGGCCTACCGGGCGCGGCCGGAAAAGGCCTACGGCAAATTCGAGTACTACAAGAACGGCGGCGCGGACGAAGTGATCTTCGTTTTTCATGGAGCGGGGACCTTGGAAACGGTGTTCGGCAAACTGCGTTATCGCGCCGAAGATTACATCGTCATCCCGCGCGGCATCACCTACCGGCTAGTCCCTGACAAGGTCGAGGAGGAAGATTATCTCATCCTCGAATCGGCTGGCCCGGTGCGCATTCCTGAGCGCTATCTGAACCACGAAGGGCAAATCCGCATGGGTTCACCGTACTCCGAGCGGGATTTCCACGGGCCGTCGGAAATCCTCACGGTTGATTCCGAGGAAGACGTTGAAGTGTTGGTGAAAGACGGGCCCCGGCTGACGCGGGTCGTCCACGCCCACCATCCTTTCGACGCGCTTGGGTGGGACGGTTATCTCTATCCGTTTACGTTTAACGCCCAGGATTTCGAACCGATCACCGGCACAGTTCATCAGCCGCCCCCGATTCATCAGACCTTCGAGGTTCGCGGTTACGTTATCTGCACGTTCGCTCCGCGAATGCTCGATTATCACCCGGAAGCGGTAAAGATCCCGTGGGTGCACGACAATGTCGAGGCGGACGAAGTTCTGTTTTATGTGCGCGGGAATTTTGGTTCTCGCAAAGGCATTGAAGCCGGCTCGATCACCCTCCATCCGCGCGGCATTCCGCACGGGCCGCATCCCGGAACCATTATGGCCAGCAAGGATGCCCTTCGCACGGAAGAACTGGCAGTGATGTTCGATACCGCGCACACCCTCGAGTTGACTGAGGAATCGCTTGCGCTGGACGATCCGAAGTATCCACTCAGCTGGCTGGATTAATTTACTTCCAGTCCGGCGGTCGGGCGGCCCGGGCCATGAGTTCTTGGAACTTCTGATCCGCCCGGATATCGTCCCAAATGAGATCGAATCTTAACCGCCCGTAATCGGGGCCGGCGGCGCAAACCGAGACGCATTTGTAGGCTCACTGCTCCCAGTAGTACGGC
>JALYIN010000090.1 GCA_030775765.1 Verrucomicrobiota bacterium | reverse complement strand
ATAACGCTGCACCTGCGATTGATCGGCGCCGAAGTAGGAGAGCGACAGAAAGAATCCGCCGAGGATGCCGGACCAAAAGGTGTAGCGCTTCGACGGATCGATCGAGAAATCAACGGCCTGGAGTTTTCCCATTCGGCCCGCGATGGAGAGTGCATCGCTGAATGACAGATCGGCCGGCAGACGATGAACAGCGATGCCGAAGGCGAGCGCCATTCCGACAAGGATCACGAGAATCTGGTATCGCTGAGTGAGGCTTACGATTTTCGTGCCGCCGACGACGGTGTAGAGAATGACGAACCCGCCCGCGAGCCAGATGGTGAGGTTCAGGTCCCAACCGAGGAGCGCGGAAAGAATGATGGCCGGCGCGTAGATCGTGATCCCGCCGGCGATCCCGCGCTGGATGAGAAACAGGAAGCCGCCGAGGAGCCGCGTCTTTTTGTCGAACCGCTGGCCGAGGTATTCGTAGGCCGTGTAAACCTTGAGCCGTTGATAAATCGGGACAAACACCGCGCAGACCACGATGAGCGCGAGCGGTTGACCGAAGTAATTTTGGATGAACCCGATGCCGCTTTCATAGGCCTGCCCGGGCATGGAAAGGAATGTGATCGGGCCGGCCTGGGTAGCGAGGACCGAGAGTCCGATGGTTCCCCAGCGAATGCTTTTGTCGCCTTTGAGGTACTCGCGAAGATTCGGATGATTGTAAGTGCGCCAAAGGCCGTAGAGCGGGATCACGAGGATCGTCGCGAAGAGGACGATGTAATCGAGCCGGTTCACGAAAACCGGAGCGTGAACGCGTAGAGGAGCGCGACCTCGATCGCGAACAAGACGAGCGCGAACCAATACGCCTTGCGCCAGGTCGAGAAGAACGGCGGATGATCGTGCCCGCTCATTTCAGTTCTTCTGTAGCCGCCGCCCTGTGGGCGCCGTGAGCGCGAGCGCTATCTTCCCTCACGCTTCGCACAGCGAAGCGGCTACAGAAGAGGCGCCATTCGTTGCGTTTCATTTCACGGCGCGCAGCGAGACCATGTTCGCGAAGAGTCGGTAGGCGCCGGGAACGCCGGCGGGCAACTGGCGGAAGAACGCATAGCCGGTGTAAACGAAATAGCCCTGGCCGGATTTCGCGACGAGCAATCCGCCATCGAGCGGCTTCTCGCCGGGATCGTTGCAGGAAAGGAGCGCGGTCCAGTTTGCGTCCCATTTGTTCGGGAAATAAAGGCCGCGCTCCTGCACCCAGCCTTTGAAATCGTCGGCGCTGATTTTGTTGGGCGAATTCAGCAGCGGATGATCGGGCGCGAGGATTCGAATCTCCGCGGTCTCATCGGTGACGCGATCGCGCGAAATCTCGAGGGGGAATGGACCAATCTCTTTGGTTTTCAGGTCCGCGGTGGTGGTGTATTGCGCGACGACAACGCCGCCCGCTTTCACATAAGCGAGCAACTCGGTCTGCCACGCGGCGATGCGATCCTGTGTGTTGTAAGCGCGAATCCCGAGCACCACCGCATCGAAACGCTTCAGGTTTTCCGCAGTGATCTCCGAGCCGTCGAGTGTCTTCACGTCGTAGCCGATTTGCTGGAGACTTTGCGGAATGTCGTCGCCGGCGCCGGGAATGTAACCGACCAGCTCGCCCTGCCGCTTGATATCGGCCCGAACAATTTTCGCCTCGGCTGGCGGCATCAAAGTTTGGAGGCCGATGTGCTGATAGGAAATGCGTTCCCGCGCAAACACGTAATCCTGCCCCTCCACTTTGACGATGGCCCGCAGGGTCCCCTCCCCCGGATTCGCCGGCGGATGGATCGTGAAAGTCGCGAATGATTCGGCGTCAGCCGCTTTCATTTCCACCGGCACAGTTGCCGGTTCGATCCGCCAGCCTTTCGGCGCCTCAAGCCGGAGATCGCCGCGGACTGCGCCGGTCGAGGCAGTCACGCGCACCTGAACCGTCTTCGGTTTGTCGTCACCAAAAACGAAAACGGAGTTCTGTAAATTCGCGAAGACCGGCGGTGCGATCACGACGTTCTGGCGAACCTCGCCTACGACTGGATCGACGGTGCGATATTTCGTATCCACCAAATACCGGAGGTCCTGGTCGCCGACGCGCAAGATAACCTCCACCGGAAACGCGGGAGGATTTTCCGCCAGGCCGATCAGCTTCTGATCGTCGACCGCGAAGGTGCCGGGCGCGGCGGGCTTGCGCAGCCAATAGGGCTGCGTGTAAGTGACCTCCTTCGGCAGTGCTGGAGTTAGATCCTTGGCGACAAATTGGTCCTGCGGAAGCGTGACCTCCAGGCGCAGAACCTGGCCGGAGATCGGCGCCCGTGCCTCGACCAATTGCACAGGAACGTTCGAGCGATTGATCGCTTCCAGTTTTATTGGCAGCGTTTGGCTGGCGGAAACCGTGGCGCTGGTCGTGGAGCTTTCGATGTGCAAACCGAGGCAGGCCGCTATGAGCGTGTCGATTTCGCCCGTCTTCGCAATGAACCAATCCTGTTTGTCGATCGCCGACAATTCCTTCCGCAGCTCCAATAGTTTCGGGACCGACGCGGCCGGATCAGCCAGATTATATGTCGCCAAAAGCTGCCTCACCTTTTCCGCGATCGCTTCCGACTTCGGCACGCGCCCCCAGGTCGTGTCGATTCCGTCAAACAGGCTCTCCGTCATTGGCGCGCCATCGAGTAGCTTGAAATATTCTTTGCGCGCGCCGCGCCCGGGCGAGCGACCGACGCCCTGGCTTTTGTGCATGCTCAGACTCGCAGCCGCGATTTCGGTAAACGCTTTCCCAAGCAGCGGGCTGAAACCTCCGGCTTCCAGGATCGCCAGGCCCTTCGGATCGAACGGAATATTCCGGTTCTGAAAAAAGAAAGGCGACGTGTTCCAGACGATCCGCGTCGGTTTCCAAACTTCGACTGAGGCGAGCTGCTCCGGGAAACGCTTCGGATCGCCGGCGGCCTGAAATGCCTCACGGGCGAGCAATGCAGAGGCGGTGTGATGCCCGTGCGTCTTGTCGTCCTCCGGGCTAAAGCGCGTCACGATGACGTCCGGCTTCCAGCGGCGAATTGTCCAGACGATGTCGGCGAGAATTTTGTCCCGATCCCAGATCCGCAACGTTTCCGCGGCGCTCTTCGAGAAACCGAAGTCGACGGCACGGGTGAAGAACTGCTGGCCGTGATCGAGGCGGCGTGCGGCGAGAAGCTCGTGGGTGCGAATCACCCCGAGCCGTTCGCCCAGCTCCGGCCCGATCAGGTTCTGGCCGCCGTCGCCGCGCGTGACGGACAGATACGCGGTCTGGTAGAGCGAACCGTTCGCCCAAAGCGCGATCAGGTTTGTGTTCTCGTCATCGGGATGCGCGGCGATGTAGAGGACGCGGCCGAGCACGTTCAGCTTCTGAAGCGCGAGCTGGATCTCGGCGGCGTTCATCGGCTGCGGAAAATCCCGTGGCGGCGGCCCCGCCGAACGCAGAATGGCCGCGCTCATGAACAGAGCGCCCAACGCGAGCCGCACGATCTTCGCCCTCCCATTAGCCATGAGCGCTACACCCCTGCGCGATTGGTTCAACCGCGCAGATTATTTGTTGATGTCCTGCTTGGCGTTAAGGCGGTCGATCAGCACCTTGATGTTCGCCTTTTGCTGCTCGGAAATGGCAATCGCCTCCGCCTTTTTCGCATCTTCGGCTGCGCCGGTAAAATCCCCGGCCGCCGATTTGATGCGCGCGTTCGCCAGGTAACCGAACGGTGTTTCCGGATAACGTTTCGCGACTTCCTTCAACATCTCCATGGCTTCGGCGTCCTTCTTCTCCGAATTCAGCCGGCGGGCGTAGGAATAAAGCTGAATCGGGGTCGTCTTCGCGATCGCCTGCTCCCATGCCTTCTTCGCATCGTCCGGCTTGTTCATCGCCTTGAGAACATCGGCCTTGGTCGCCAGGTTCTCGAAGCGTTCCTCGTTCTGGATCGAGAGGTTCACCCACTTCAACGCGTCTTCGAGGTGGAGCTTTTTTGTGACGCAAAAATTCGCTGCCTGGTTACACGAGTCCCATTCATATTGAGCGCGGCCACGCATCTGGCCGGCGATATTGGCAAACGTCGTTTCGTCGCTCACGGCGATCTTGAATGGAACGGCGATCTTCTCCCACTTCAGAGTCGCCGTCGCGGAGTCCGCCTTGAGGTCCTCGAATCCATATTCGAGCGCTTCCTCCATTTCGTTAGGCCGCGGCTTCACCGTCACGCGCAAAGCGTCTTCGGCCTGGCTATACGTGTAACTGCCCCAGGCAGTCGCCATCTTGGAGAAAATGACGGTCCAGGTATTGGCAGTCGGAATCATGTGCAGACCGTAAATTCCCTTGGCGAGCGGCTGGCCTTCCACCGAAACCGCATCGCTGAATTCGATGGTCGTGTTTTCGTTCGCCCCCGCGCGCCAGACTTCGCCCAGCGGGACGAGTCCGCCCCAGATTTTGCGACCATTCACCAGCGGCCGGTGATAGGTGATTTTGACGTCGGTCAATCCGACCCGTTGTTTGGTGACAGCATGCTGGCTGACGTCAGGAAGCGTCAGATCGGCCCGAACCGAAGCGCCAATCGCAAGAGTTGCGATGGCGGAAATAAGGATGCTAGTGCGTTTCATAATGCTTTGGTTTGATTTTGGTTTGGGGCCGAGAACATCAACTGCAACCGAGGGACAAAAACAAGTGGAGATTTCTGTGCGAATGCCGCCTGGACCTGACCGATGAAGCGCGAGGAAGACTTACGGCTCGGCGATTATGAGGTGCACCGGGCCTGGGAAGGGTTCGCCAGCGTCCGGCAAATCTCCTCGGGCGAAATCATGCATTCGCGCACCGCGCCGATGGAAGAAGCGCGAAAGCTTTACGTCGAGCAGTCCTTCCTGGCCGAGCGGCTGACGGAGCATCCGCGGAAGCAAAATCCGCTGGTTCTCTGGGACGTCGGTCTTGGCGCGGGCGCGAATGCGATGGCGGCGATCGAGTGCTACGGAAAAGTCTCAGGGGCGCGCCCGCTGCAAATCATCAGCTTCGAAAACGATCTCGACTCGTTGCGGCTCGCCCTCGAGGGGCAACGCGATTTTCCCTATCTGCGAGTCGACGCCGCGACCGCGATCCTCGCCGATGGTCATTGGCAATCTCCCGACGATGCCGGGTTAAGCTGGCAGCTGTCGCCCGGCGATTTCCTCGAGACCATGGAGCGAGCCACTGCTCCCGATCTCATTTTTTACGACATGTTTTCGACGCGGAGTTCCGCCCATCTCTGGACGCTCGGCCTCTTTCGCAAACTCTTCGCAGCGTGCGCCGGTCGCCCCGTGGAGCTTTTCACCTATACGTGCTCGACCGCGAACCGCGCCGCGTTGCTGGTGGCCGGCTTCCATCTGGCCCGCGGTCGGAACGCGGGAGAAAAGGTCGAGACGACCATCGCGCTTACACCCGCCGCGCTGCGCAGCTCATTTGCACGACGGCGCGAATTGCTCGCCTCCGATTGGCTCGCGAAGTGGAACAGATCGGCCGCCAAATTCCCCACCGACGTTGCACCTAACGAATGTTCCGGGTTCGAAAAAATCATCCGTGACCACGAACAATTCCGGAATTCGTCAGAACCGGAACGTCTGTCATCCACCACATGATATCGGACTGACAGAGGGCTTGCTTCTCCTGCCGGGAATCGGCATAACTGGCGACCCGCCGTCACACGGGATGATGTGGCAGGCAATAACAACCAACAACGAGAGGACACATTATGGCTGACGAAAAATCAGGGACAAAGCCGGATAAAGAGGGCGGCAGTGGGACGGAAAAAGGCGATGCCACCGAAGCGGGAGGCAGGCACAGGCATCTGCTCTACACCTGCTGGAATGATGGCGCGGGAAATTATGTTCACGCCAATTGGAGCTGGTTCACGTGCTGGCGGTGCGGCGCGTTGAACTACATGTAATCGGGCTGTTCGTTTAACGGAGGCGCAGGGATTCGTTCCCTGCGCCTCTGTTTTTTGTAACGGTTCTTGCGTCCCGAATTCGGAACGATTAATCCCGACCGCGAGACCGGAAGATGACAATCTATTTTTGGGAAGCAACTGCAAGAAGCTGTCGACCAGTGACTTAAGACTCTTCATCAGGGCGTGGCACGAGCTTTGCAATAGGGGCAGGTGTTAAAGGAAACCAACCCTATGAAAAACCAAACTCACTCCCCCGAAGGATTCGAATCGACCTACGCGTTAATCGTTCGCTCGGAAGAAAAGGAACGCGGCATCTTTGAAGGCGCCGTCTATTTCGCGGTCGTTCTCAGCGCACTCTTTTCGATCTGGCAGGTTGCGAAACAGCCGCTCGCGTTGCCGTTGATCTCGGTCCACACGACGTCGATCTCGCAACCCGCGAATCCGAACCAACACGCTTAGTCGACAACGCAGTTCCGGAGAACTTCGTTGCGATTAATCGCCACAGTCCTGTTTGCTTCCGCCGCGCTTTGCCAGGCGGCGGAGAGCGCGGCCGGCCGCTGGGAAGGCGCCGCGCAAATTCCCGGTCACGAGCTGAAGCTGATCGTCGATCTCTCGGACGAAGGCGGGAAGGGCTGGATCGGTTCGATCATCGTCCCGGGATTCGGGGTGAAAGGGGCGCCGCTGGTCGATCTGCAGGGGCGCGGCGGTGAACTGGCCTTCGCGGTCAAAGGCGCGCTCGGAAACGAACGCGCCGGCCGCGCGGAACTGAAAGCGCACCTCACTCCCGAGGGCCATCTGGCCGGCAATTTCACGCAGGGCGGGAATAGCGCGCCCTTCGTCTTGGAAAAAACCGGGCAGGCCCAGGTGGATTTGCCGCCGCGCAGCACGGCGGTGAGCAAGGACCTCGAAGGCGAATGGAAAGGCGACTACGAAATGATGGGATACGCGCGCCACGCCACGATGAAATTTGCCAACCGCGGCGGGGACGGGACGACGGTTGAGTTCGTGGTCGTTGGCAAGAAAGTAAACAACGTCCCTGTCAGTCTGGTGATCCAGGACGGCGATTTCGTCACCGTTAGATCCGACGAGTTTGGGATCACGTTCGAAGGCCGTTTTGTGAAAGAGGCCGGAGAAATCAAGGGGACGCTCAGCCAGGGCCCGCTGGAAGCACCGTTGCTCTTGCGACGCACACCGTGAAACGATTTGTCGTTACGCTCAGCGCTCTTGTTCTCACCGCGTCCGGTTACGCGCAGTCGATGTTCCGCGGCGATCCGGCGCATTCGGGAACGTCAAATGCAACGGCTCCGCGCCAGTTTCATCGCGTAAAATGGAGATTCCCAACGGGCGACCGCATCATGTCGTCGCCGGTCTGGGATAACAAAATTCTCTACTTCGGCGGTGACGACGGGAACATCTACGCTGTCGATTCGGAAACCGGCCGCCAGGTTTGGAAACGAACCACGGGCGGACCGGCTCCGTGCACACCGGCGGTGGCCAACGGAACTGTTTACGCTGGCAGTTACGACGGAAAGTTTTACGCGCTCAATGCGCAGACCGGCGCAATCAAATGGAAGTTCGCCACCGGAGGCGAGCGCCGCTTCGAGGCCAAAGGAATCCACGGGCTTCAGCCGAAGAACCAGACGATCGCGGACCAATTCGACATTTTCCTTTCGAGCCCCGTCGTGGTGCAGGGCGCGGTCTATTTCGGCAGCGGGGACGGTAATCTCTATGCGCTCGATGCGGCGACCGGCGAGTTGAAATGGAAATTCAAGACCGGCGATGTGATTCACGCTTCGCCTGCCTATGCCGACGGGGTTCTCTTTGTCGGTAGCTGGGACAGTTACTTCTACGCGGTAGACGCGGCGACGGGAAAAGAAAAATGGCGTTTCCATGGGGGAGAAGATGCGCTCCTCCACAATCAGGTGGGATTCCAATCCTCCGCTGCGGTTGTTGATGGTGTGGTTTACGTCGGCTGCCGCGATTCGAACCTCTATGCGCTCGAGGCAGCGACCGGCAAAGAAAAGTGGAAGTTCTTCAACGAACTAAGCTGGGTGATTGTTTCCCCTGCGATCAAGGACGGCAAAGTCATCTTCGCCACGTCTGATTCGAGCCTTTACCACGTGGCCGATGCCGCTACCGGCAAGAGCGTTCTGAAACAACAGGACAAGGCGTACATTTTCTCTTCCCCTGTGATCGCGGGCGATGTTGTCCTGATGGGCGTGCTGAACGGCACGCTGCAGGCGCGCGACCTGAAAACCGGCGAGCCGCTCTGGGATTTCCAGACGGAAACCTCCAGACAAAACAAAGGCTGGATCTTGACCGCCGACCGCAAATTCAATGAACCAATGTTCTTCACCTCGAGCTGGCGCGAAGCGCCGATCGTGGGGATAGAACGCCAGTTCAACATCGGCGCGATCTTCTCGACGCCGCTGGTCATGAACGGCGTCGTCTATTTCGGGAGCACCGATGGAAATCTGTATGCCATCGATTAGCGACCGTCCCGTCTTGAACAAAAGCCGTGCGCGGCGGCGTTTGTTAAGCGGGGGCCATCCTTTTCTGAATCCATTTTCGGCTCGCGCCGCATCTCACCTTCGAAGCGCCCCGCAATTCCAACTCACCTCTGGCTTATGATCCTCGATGCCTTTCGCCAGGATGTCCGCGTCGGACTGCGCATCCTCTTCAAGGAAAAATCGTTTTGTTTTCTCGCTGTCCTCGTCCTCGCTCTCGGCATTGGCGGCGCCATGACGCAGTTCGCGGTCGTCAATGCGATCGTCCTGCGCGGGTTTTCGTTTCCGCATCCGGAGCAACTCGTGAGTGTCGGGCTCATCGATCCGAAAGCGAGCGACCAGAACAACAACTTCGGTAACGGCAACATTCCCGCCGCCCAGGATTACGAGGACATCAAAGCGGCGCAGAAATCGTTCGCGATGATGGCTGGCTACCTGAACGGCTCGACCATCAACGTCACCTACAACAACAATCCGCAGCGTTACACCGGCGCCTACATCACGGAGGATCTGTTCAAGATCATCGGCGTTTCGCCCGTGCTCGGCCGCGATTTCACCGCGGACGACAACAAGGCCGGCGCACCGAAGACCGCGATCCTCGGCGATAAGATCTGGCACCGCGACTTCAATGGCGATCCGAACATCGTCGGTCAGAGCGTCACGATTAACGGCAAAGCGGCGACCATCATCGGCGTAATGCCGCCGGGGTTTGAGTTCCCGATCTCGGAGGAACTCTGGACGCCTCTCTACAACGAGTGGCCGCCCACGCCGCGCGGCGAACTTTTCCTGGGCGCAAACACTCGTGCCCCGGCGGTGATGG
>JALYIN010000089.1 GCA_030775765.1 Verrucomicrobiota bacterium | reverse complement strand
GCCTTCAACTTGGCGTGTCGCGTTTTGGGAACGACAGCCTGATCGGCAAGGAAATCAATTTCGCCTATCGCATGGAGAAGATCGCTGGCGGTCTGAAACTTCCGCGCATGATTAGCCGGCCGGCTAGGGAGGCGCTGGGAAAGGCGATCAGGGCCCGCTCGGTCGGCGCGCAACCGATCAAGGGTTTCGAGGGAACATACGAGTTCTTCGCCGTCTAGTTTCGCCCGTCGACCCGCGGGGAAAACCGTGGCGCCGGGTTTGGGATAGCGCGACGGCGACGGAGCGGGCGACGGCGACGAGGTTTCGATAACATCCGCGCTTTCCACCCGCTGGCTAACGGAGGTTCGTCCCAGATGTTCGCGAATACCTCGAACAATCGCCGCCACAGTGGTGGCCTGCCGCGCGTCCGTGAGGAGTTCCCTTTCCTCTTTCGGATTGACGATTACACCGCACTCAACCAGCACAGCCGGCATGGTGGCGGTCTTGAGAACAATGAGATCGTCGAAGGCATATATGCCTGCGGCCTCATCGGCGTATGGTCTGTTTTCACCGGCGATCGGCTCATGGTGATGGCGGGCGAACGGAAAGTCGCGCCTGAGCGCCAGCCCGATCCGCTTCGCCAGGTCGAGACTCTCTTCGTACTGAGGATTTTTTCGCGACACGAAAACCGAGTAGCCCGAGAACTCTTCAGTGAACCGCTGCTCCTGGCCGTTCACTTCGCGTTTCTCCAGATATTTGTCTTGGGCGGAATCATGATGGATCGAAACGAAAAGATCGGCATTTCGGCTGGCGGCGATCTTCGTCCGGGCCACGAGAGTCATCGAGTTGTCTGACGAGATGATGAAGGGCACAATCGCGGCTCCGCCCTCTCGATTGGTTTCCCTCAATTTTCCTTCCAGTTTTTCGGCGAGTCGCCGATTGAAATCGTATTCCGGTTTGCCCGTGACGCTTATAGCGCCGGGGGAGGCGCGGGTATGGCCCACGTCGATCGCTACCGTGTAGGTTTTCCCCTGCGCGAGCGGGCCGGAGCAGACGAGCACTAAACCGACAAACGTCGCCCTTCTCATCGTGTCCGTTTCCGATTCGTGATGTTTTGTTTTTCGGCGAGGATTTTCAACCCGCCGGGGGAAGCGTCCAAAACCCAGACGTTGGTCGCATCTCCAAGAGAGTGGATTCCTTTGTTGCTTCGGGCGTCAAATCGGTAATCGAACGAGATGGTCACACCGTTCAAGTTGGAACTGTCGGTGATCCGCACACCGCCGTTCGGCGTAATCCGCAAAAACGGCCAGGCCGCCGAAAAGGTCTGCCGATCCTTGATGATAAACGATCGATCGACATAGCCGTTCTCGTAATAGTCCACCCGGTCGGCGTAGTCGGCCACGATGCCGTTGATATCGGCGTTAACCGATTTGCGCAGGTGTTCGTAAACGAACTGGTCGATTTCCGCGGCGAGATTGCGTGTCGGCACTGTTGGCGATGGGGGCGGCGCGGAGGGGGACGCATCGAACTTCGCCTCCGCCGTGTTCGCAGGCGATGGAGAGGGGGACGGAGATGGCGAAGGAGAGTTGAGTGCCATTAGATGCAGCGTGCCGAAATCGGAAGTGCCGCCAGGTTTCACGTCCGCGATCAAACTGCTCGGCACGTATCCGGGCGCTTCAATGCTGAGGTGATGAATTCCGGGCGAAACCTCGTCGATTATGAGTGGCGTTTTCCCGCGGTCGCTTCCATCCAAATAAACCGACGCATCCGCCGGAATGGTATTCACGACTAGCCGTCCCGTTTGGGGGCCCGCCACCGTCGGTGACGGCGATGTCGCGGCCAGCGGTGCAGACGGTCGCATAATCGTGTCGGCGCGGCGACTGACAAAATATAGGGTCAGAATGGCGAGGACGAGTCCCCCGATTACGGCCGCCACATAAGCGACCATCCTGGGATCGATCGAGTTGAAGAACGGCGGAGCAGGAGCGATTGGCGGTGTTGGTGGGGGCGGCGGAGGCGTCGGTGCCGGCGTTCGCACTTCCGGCAACGGCGGGAGCACCAGCAGGGTGGGCTGCGATTCCACATCGGTGGACAAGAGAGCACGCGCAATCTCCTGCGCCCCTTGTGGACGGTCCGCGGGATTTTTCGTGAGGCAGGCAGCGACGGTCCGCTCCCATCTCGCCGGTATTGGTGGCGCGTCGATTCCCAATTCGCGGCGCCGCTCGGTCATCGGCACCGGCGGCTTGGTGCGGATTTGGTGATCGATCTGACCGCGATAAAAGGGGGGCTTGCTCGAGAGCAACTCGTAAAGAACGGCGCCCAGAGAGTAGACGTCGTCCAGCGGCGAAGTAGGCTCGCCCTCGAGTTGTTGCGGACTCATGTAAAGGAGCGTGCCGCTGGTCTGCCCCGCGTGGGTGAGCATGCTCACCGAATCAGTGAGGCTTCGCGCGATCCCGAAATCGGCGATCTTGCCCTCAAAGGGCGTTGGACAGGGCCTTCTCGTAGCAGCTGATGCAAACGCATTGCATCACGGCTGCAAGGGCCCTTTTTGGACATTGGACATGTGCAATCGACTCAAATATTCAGCGAAGGTACATTGCTGTACTTTGGTAGAATAATTGAGTCATTCGTCGATTATCCCGAATTATGACGAAATACCCTGAATTTGCACTACTTACGAATCACGCAATCGCGGTCCTTGACAGGTTTATTAGCTGACAACTCCGCAGAGGCAGATGGACAGAGCAAAGCCGCCTCCCTTGCGCGCCTACGCGTTCTGACACTTGGCCGCCAACGTGATGGTCGGTCCCTTTGGGTGGCAGGTGTCTTCGTCCACCAGATCGATGTTTGAATACCCAGCGTCGCGTAGGGCATCGAAAAGCGATTCGCGGGTAAACCAAAACGAAATGGGACATAAGCCGCTCAAGGGGTCATCTACTCCGCCTTCTGAATACGGACATCCGTAGTATCCGTCAGAAACGGTATTAGTTGCCCATGTGGGACAGTAGTGGGTCCAAAGGAATAACTTGGGGGCCACCGTAGCTAACTGCCCGAAGCAACAGCCACGGTTTTGCGAGGTGATACAAGATTCCTGAGGCGAATACGGCATCGAAGTGACCGAATTGCTGAATGTCAACCTCCTCAAGATCCGCGTTGATAAATTCGACACCGCTGAACCCGAGCAGTCGTTGGACTAATTCGGCTTTTCGTACGTTGGCAACGCGGCCTTCGATGGCCACGACACGGTGAACCTGGCTCGCATTGGCTAACCGAAAGGTGTGCGCACCTTCGAGCGCCCCCAGCTCAAGAATCGACTGCGCGCGCGGAGCAAAGTTAAAGAACTGAGGTATACGGCCGTCCTTAGAAGGGTCTAACGAGCCTCCGTAAGTCCTTTCGCCAAACCGAAATTGGAAAACCCAGGGAGCTAGCGCAGCGACCTCCGAATCGATTCTGTCCCCGGCGGCTAGATGGTTCACGGATCGTGCTCACGCTACCTGTTCACCGTGGTGAAAGGGGCAGCCGTTACGTGTTGAACCGACCCTTTCTGGTTTAGTTGCGGTTTATCTAATCCGTCCGAAATCGAGGAATTTGAGCAGATCAGATTCGTAGTATTACTTGGAATGAATGTGTCTCCCCTGACTTCAGCGCCGTCGTTCGATCACCTGTCCAAAGCTCGGCGCGCTGTGCGGGCGACGTAATCACCGAGTCGACATTTAACCGAATCTTCTCCTGTCATCGAGTGATAAGAAGGTTCTGCACGATCAACGAAATTGCGCGGCGATCGGCCATCACCGGCAATTCCGGCGGCAGTTTCGCTTCCACTTCCAATCCTTCGGCTTCCGCCATCACGGTGGCGTCCTCGCACATTCCGCGCAGCACTTCGCTCAAGTCGAACCGTTCCCGATGAAGCTCGAGCCGGCCGGCATCGGCCCGCGCGAGCAAGAGCAAGTTTTCCGCGATCGAGGTCAGCTGATGAACCTGATGCAGGAGAGCGTCGGCCCGCGTCTGCTGTTTCGCCGGCGTGTCAGGGTCGGTTAGGATTTCTTCAATGCCGGCGCGCAGAACCGAAATTGGGGTTTTCAAATGATGCGACGCTTCGGCAGAAAAGCGCACGGATTGTTCGAAGCTGCGCTGCAAGCGATCGAGCGTGGTGTTCAGCACGGTGACGAGGTCCGCGATCTCATCGGCCGTTGGCGGCACTGGCAAACGTTGGTCGAGATTCTTCACCGTGATCTGCGCTGCCGCCTGGCTGATTGCTTCCACCGGCGCCAGCGCCTGCCGCGCCACCCAGCGACCGCCGATCGCGATCACAATCAACACGGTCGGGATCGCTCCAAGCATTCCGAAAAGAATATCCCATCCAATGCGATCGATCTGCTTCATCTCAGCGTCGATCGAGAGAATAATCGTCCAGGTTGTCGCGGCGCCCGCGAGCGTGGCGACGACAGCCAGCGCCGCGGCATACAGCGCGAGCTTCCAGCGCAGCGGCCAGCGTTTCATTCCAGCTCCGCTTCGCGAATCGTGTAGCCCACGTGCCGCACCGTGTGGATAAGGGGCGGCATCCCGATTTTTTTGCGCAGACGGCCCACGAAAACCTCCACGAGTTTCATGTCGTATTCGTGCTCGCGTTCCCAGACGCGTTCGCAGAGTTCGGTGCGGGTGAAAGCGCGCCCCGGCTCTCGCATGAGCACTTTTAATAGCGTTAGCTCGCGCGTCGAAAGTTCGATTTGCCGGTCGCCGCGATAAGCTTCCTGGTTTGCCAGATGCAGCGTGAGATCGCCCACGCGCAGCATCAGTTCCGGTTCTTCCGCAAACCGGCGGCCGAGCGCGCGGATGCGGGCCACGAGTTCCTGCATTGCAAACGGCTTCGCCAAATAATCATCGGCCCCGAGGTGGAGACCGGTCACGCGATCGTTCAATTCACCGCGGGCCGTGAGCATCAGGACGCGTTGCGACATATTCTTGGCGCGCATTCGTTTCAAAACTTCAAAGCCATCCATTCCCGGCAACCCGACGTCGAGAATTACGAGGTCGAACGACGTCCGCTCTGCTTCCCCGAGCGCGGTTTCGCCATCGTGGATTAGGACGGGATCGTGGCCCGCTTCCGTCAGGGCGGAGGCAACATGCCGGGCCAGCCGGACTTCATCGTCTACCACTAGTATGCGCATTCCTTATTCGACGAGAGCAGGTCTTGCCGACGTCGACAAATCAGGCGGACCGATCGAGCGGCGCTGCCGCGTCATGTCCGAGGGTACGGTGCCGAAAGATAGCCGCGAGCCGACAAAAGTAACGCGCTTGTTACTTTACGCGGCGAGCAGGTCGGCCGTATCGAGCGCCGCGATGATCTCGCATCCGATCACTAATTTCTCGAGGTCGTCGCAGCCGGTAAGTTGCTCGTCGTTCAACAGGCGCAGCCAAAAATCGCCGGAGATGCTATTCGATTTTGCCGGTTCGACGATTGCGGGATTTAGCATGGCTGGCCTTAAGCAGTGCACATGCCATGCCGCCTGTGGGCGGAAATCCGAAATCCCAAGATCCAATCCCCAAGTCAGCCGTGCGTCCGATCTTTGGAACCTGGTTCTGGAATTTTGGATTTCGCGCGCAGTGCGAGGGGTGACCGACGGGACTCGAACCCGCAACAGCCAGAATCACAATCTGGAGCTCTACCATTGAGCTACGGCCACCAACAGAGGTTCAGATTCTAGTTTTCCGAGCGCTCTTTGCAAACGGCATTATGCACTTGACAAATGTTTGCAGCGTTGCAAACTGTCGGCATGAAACAGAAGTCCATGCTTCCAACGCCAGAGAATCTGACTCTGGACGAGATACAAAATCGCTTCGCAACCGATGAGGCGGCGCGGGCGTATCTAGAGGAAATCCGGTGGCCGCAGGGCGTTGTTTGCCCGCATTGCAAAAACGCGGATCAATCAAAGTTTTGGATTATCAAAACCAACACCGCGAAGAAAGTCCGTGCCGGACTTCGCCAGTGCGTTGAATGCAAAAAGCAATTCACGGTCACGGTCGGAACGATCTTCGAAGATTCGCACATCCCGCTTCGGAAATGGCTGGTCGCTTGGTATCTGCTTTGCAGTTCAAAAAAGGGGATCAGCTCTCTCCAGATCCAGCGGATGCTCGGGCTCGGAAGTTACCGCACGGCGCTGTTTATGATGCACCGGATTCGCTACGCGTTGCAGCATCCATCGTTCGATCAAAAGCTGCCGAGCAGCTACAAGAACGCGGTGGAAGTGGACGAGACGTATATCGGCGGGAAGCACAAACCCATGTCTGAGAAATGGAAAAACAAGACTGCGGTTGTGGCCCTGGTTGAGCGCGGCGGGAATGTCCGCTCGCGAGTGATGGAGCGCGTCACTGGAGAAAATCTGCGGAAATTCGTCCGCGATAATGTTGCGCCGTTCTCGTACGTCAATACCGACGATCACATGGGCTATCGCGGATTAGAGCGCAAATACGAGCATGGTGTCGTGAAACATTCCGCGAAGGAATACAAACGCGGCGACGTTCACACCAACACGGTCGAGGGATTTTTCAGCCTTCTAAAACGCGGAGTGATCGGGACGTTTCACCAAGTCAGCAAAAAGCATTTGCCGCTGTATCTCG
Source organism: Verrucomicrobiota bacterium (assembly GCA_030775765.1). GTDB lineage: Bacteria > Verrucomicrobiota > Verrucomicrobiia > Chthoniobacterales > UBA10450 > AV80. Next base: position 2,630 of record JALYIN010000089.1, on the reverse strand, counting down.
CGGAATTTGACCACCGCTACAATCACCGCAAGACCACAGACGGCGAGCGCACCGTCGAGGGAATCAAATTGGCAGAGGGCAAGCGGTTGACGCTCAAGCCACTCAAAGCGAAGTGAGGGCCAGCCGCCTTTATTTGTAGCCAGCCGCCAAGCGACCGTCACTGCGTATGATACCGGCATCAACGAGCGTCTTCACTCGCTGCTTGGTAGTCATGTTGCGAACTTTCTCGATGGCACGAGCCACGACATCGCTGACTGTCGAATGGTCTTTCGCTGGCTTCGCAGAAGTTTTCGGCATAGCCAATAATCGCATTCCTCAACACCACACGTAAACAGCTTTTATTAGGCTGCCTGTTTAAGACGATTCGACTAAAACGTTGATATATATGTATTTACAAATACAATGATTGCGACTCCAAGAGATTACTTGCCCTAATGATATCTTGTGCTGGCGCGCTCTAGAGTCTTGCAATGCTTGGTTGACTTGTAATTTAAATCGGTCCAATATTGAGAAATGAAGACCGACACTCAGCGTTATCCGTTGTTCTCGTTAGAGAATGCGGTGGCAGTAGGCGCAGCTGTTTGCGAAGCAGGAGGGTCCAACGGAGACGTTCCAAAATCGGTCATCGCGTCATCGCTTCAATGCTCTTCCACGTCCGGAGCATTTCTCCAGCGTTTAGCCACAGCGAGATCATTTGGAATATTGGAGGGTCGCGGAGCCTATCAACTCACCGAACAGGCGAAGCAGTACTATTTGCCTTCTAACGATACTGAGAAGCAACAGGCCCTAATCGGAATGTTTTCTAGCCCGCCCGTATTCGCGGAACTGCTGAAGCGTTTAGATGGCAACAAGCTTCCGCCTCGGTCGATTGTCGCAAATATTCTCCGTCGTGAATTAAACCTTCCCGCTTCATGGAGCGATCGGGTAGCAGGATTCTTCGTGAATGCCGCACAGTTCTCCGGCGCGTTGGATGAACGCGGTTTCCTGCGGTTAGCCGCTTCCAGGCACGCTTTACCGAAGACAAGCGTTGACAGCCGCTCAACAGAGACCCCTGCAACTACGCCTCTTAGATTCCGGCCCATGACAGAATCGGCAGGGGGTGCTGTCCCCGAGGGGAAAGATTCTTGGGTCTATGACGCGGTTCGCCTCGATACTCCGCGCGATATGTCACCGGCATTGTGGAAGAAACTGAACCAGTACGTCAGCCAAGTGCTTAAACCCGAGGGAGCAGAAGATTGAGGAGGGACCAAAAAAACGGGCGGGGTGACTGCAATCACACCGCCCGGAAGACCAACTAAATTTGCCTACGTAGTTTAACTGCCGGTCAAAATACTCCCATTTGGAAGGGAGAGAAGTGGGTCCAATCCCCACCGTAGGCTATTTCTGGTTGGGGATCAAGAGACGGTCAATATCTCGATGAAAAACCTCGAATATCACAGAACAATCATTGGATATCACGGGTGCGACGCCTCGCTCGTGGACGATGTTCTAGCGGGTAAACGCACAGTGAAGCCGAGCGAGAACACCTATGACTGGCTTGGTCGAGGCATCTATTTTTGGGAACATGGTCCGGCACGCGCGCGGGAATGGGCAATAGAGAGTGCCGCTCTTCCCAAACATGAAATTCGGACTCCTGCCGTGATCGGGGCACTGATTCATCTCGGAGATTGCTTCGATCTATTGGACATGGAGTACACCAAGTTTCTGCAAGATACTTTTCCGATTATTGAGCAAGCCTTAAAGACCGAACATCCCGAATCGGACTTGCCGAAAAATACTGGGCCCGGATTGCGCAGCCGGAAATTGGATTGCGCGATCATCAACTGGGCAATTCCATATTTGGAAAGCATTAGGGGTAAAAACTTTCAAAGTGTCCGGTGCGTTTTTACTGAGGGTGACCCCGTTTTCGCTGGCTCAAGCATTATGTTGAAGTCCCACATCCAAATCGCTATCCGCGACCCTTCGTGTATTCTCGGATACTTCCGGCCTTCGGAAGATGCCTAAACAGTCACGATGCCAAAACCACATTTAGAAAAATCGAATATCCCTTTCGATGACGCCATGCGGCGTTTGATGCACGTTCCGCCGCCGCCAACCGGGAAGAAAGCGAAACGGAAAGTCTCGCCAAAGAAAAAGCGCATCGCTAAAGATCAGGGGTGACTCCCGCCCAAACGTTTCTCGTCTCAATCTCGCTCGCGCTAATCTCTGCGATTAGTTTCATCGCATACAAGCATCCCAAATCGTATGCGCGGATTTGGAAATGGCTGAATGGCCTGATTCTCGCGAGTTGGGTGCTCTACTCGGCAGGTCAAATTATCTATTCGTCTGGATTCTCGGACGGAAAATTTAAGACCGCCGAACTGAACAGAGCGAAGTATCCAACCATTTATCTGGAAATCCCGGACTCACCAAAGATGCGCGGTGATTGGGATTTCGTGCCGTTGTTGGCCGTGGTGTATTTCAGTCTATTGAGCGCCCTGCCGGACTTAGGCATTACCGGCGAGAAGAAGGACTAGCCAGAAAAGCCAGTGGACGGCGAACGTCCGCAGCAAGAGCCAAGCGTCCCGCCACGTCGGGCGGTTTAGAGCGTCATTTGTGAAGTGCATAGTCCCGTTTGCAAAGGGAAAGGC
>JALYIN010000088.1 GCA_030775765.1 Verrucomicrobiota bacterium | reverse complement strand
CTCGCGCGCTGTGAAGGCGACGCTCGGACCGAGCGGCCGCAACGTCATCCTCGACAACCCCTACGTCCTTCTCTTCGAGAAAAAAATCTCGAGCCTGAAGGACATGCTGCCGCTGCTTGAGAAAGTCGCGAAAGCCGGACGCCCGCTCCTCATCATCTCGGAAGACGTGGAAGGTGAAGCGCTCGCGACTCTGGTCGTGAACAAGCTGCGTGGAACGCTCCAGGTCGCAGCCGTGAAGGCCCCAGGATTCGGCGATCGCCGCAAAGCCATGATGGAAGACATCGCGGTTCTGACCGGCGGCAAACTCATTACCGAGGATCTCGGTATCAAACTCGAGAACGTAAAGCTCGAGGACTTAGGCCGTGCAAAACGGGTCACGATTGACAAGGAGAACACCACGATCGTGGAAGGCGAAGGCAAGCCGGCCGATATTCAGGGCCGCGTCAGCCAGATCCGCCGTCAAATCGAGGAGACCACCTCCGATTACGATCGCGAGAAGCTCCAGGAACGACTCGCCAAGTTGGCCGGCGGTGTTGCCGTCATCAATGTTGGCGCCGCGACTGAGACGGAGATGAAAGAGAAGAAGGCCCGCGTGGAAGACGCGTTGCATGCTACTCGCGCCGCGGTGGAAGAAGGCATCGTCCCTGGGGGCGGCGTCGCTCTGATCCGCGCGCAGAAAGCGCTCGATAAGCTGGAACTCGAAGGCGACGAAAAAGTCGGTGCGGCGATCATTCGCCGCGCGATCGAAGAGCCGCTTCGCACCCTCGCTGATAACGCAGGCCAGGAGGGCGCGCTCATCGTCCAGGAAGTCAAGAAGCGCAAAGGCGCGGAAGGCTACAATGTCGCCACGGGCGAATACGAAGACCTGGTGAAAGCCGGCGTCGTCGATCCGACCAAGGTGACCCGGAGCGCGTTGCAAAACGCCGCTTCGATCTCCGGCCTGTTGCTCACCACCGAAGCCATCATCACCGAAGCTCCTGAAAAGGAGAAAGGTGGCGGCATGCCTCCGGGCATGGGCGGCGGAATGGGTGGCGGCATGGGCGGCATGGACTACTAAGCCGACACCAAAATGTAAATTGCGACAGCCGGGCTTCGAAAGAGGCCCGGCTGTTTTGCTCATCTTCCAGAACACCATGGCGCTATTCTCACAACGCGCTGGCATTAGGCCGGTGACAAAAGCTCTGCAATCGGAGAGTATCGACGAGGAGCTTCGAAATAGTCTCTGGAGCTCATTCCACGATTCGTTTGTACGGGCGTACTGGTTCGATAGTGGAACCGGAGGGTTCTCTTACTACCCCCACCAGAGCGAATTGGATACTTGGCTGTACTCGTTGTGGACTCATTTCATGAACCTCCCGAGCGACACGAAGCCGAAGTTCCGCGACGCAGTACCGCAGCTGCGAGAGCAATTCTTCGCTTCCGAATGGCATTGGGTTCTCGATTTTCTTGAGTTCAGCGCGAAGCACTCCGACAACATTGGTCCGCTACTGATTAAACACGCAAACAAGCAGCTAGAGCGGCATAACTCAATTTATCGATTCGTCGGTTGCGAGATTACTTCGATTACAGATCCGGCTGAAGTCGCCGCTATTGAAGAAGCGTTGGACGGACCGAAAGCGGTGCGAGCCCACCTAACCGCGGCGCTGGGAATGTTATCAGACCGCCGAAAGCCGGACTTTCGAAATTCCATTAAGGAATCGGTAAGCGCGGTTGAGGCTATTTGTCGGCTCGTTTCTGGAAGCGAAAAGGATACGCTGGCCGGAGCGCTAAAAGTCCTCACTAGGAAGCATCCAATCCATCCAGCCTTCGAGCAGGCCCTTCTCAAACTTTATGGTTTCTCAAGCGACGAAGGAGGGATACGGCACTCCCTGTTGGACGAACCGCACCTAAGCTACGCGGACGCAAAATTCATGCTCGTGCTGTGTTCCGGGTTCGTAAATTTCGTCCTCGCCAAAAGTGCTGAGGAAGGCGTCAAGCTCAAGTAACTTGCGGCCGAGGATCAAATAGTTCCCTGCATCCAAACGGCGGAATACAACGAATCAATTTGGACAGCCCGGGAGATGAACGGTAGCCACCCGGGCGTGTCCAACTTACTTCTATGATGAAACGAAAACCTTGGATCACATTCGCGGCGATCGCCTGTCTCAGCGCGGTGACATTCGCGCTGGCGCAGAAAAAGGAGACGGAAGCGCCTCCCACTCGGGTTATGCCGACCGAGCAGGATCTCTTGCCCGTAACGAAGCTCGAGAAATCCAACGCGGAATGGAAAACCACCCTTAGCTCCCCGCAGTTTTCCGTCCTGAGGCAGAAAGGAACTGAGCGGGCCGGCAC
>JALYIN010000087.1 GCA_030775765.1 Verrucomicrobiota bacterium | reverse complement strand
GGCACGCCCCCCGCGCCGGAGGGAGAAATCCTTTTTCGACGTTGAGCCCACGGCCTGAGGCAGGCCGTCTCCAATTCTACAGAAGAGTTACATCAGCGCTTCTTTGGATGCGGCTTCTCAACTTCGGTCGCTACGATCGGGACGGCGTGGTCGCTTGGCTCGACCCGGCGTCCGGACTGGTTCGCATAGACCTGGGTGAACTCAGCGCCGAACAGCAAGATCTGGGACGAATAGTAAATCCAGAGGAGCAACGTGATGAGCGAGCTGGCCGCGCCGTAGGCGGAGGACGCCGCGCCGCTCCCGAGATAAAGCCCGAGCGCCCATTTCCCGACTCCAAAAAAGAGGGCGGTCATCACTGCGCCGATCCAGACATCGCGCCACTGGATTTTCGCGTCGGGAAGAAATTTGAAAATCATCGCGAAGAGCATCACGACCACCGCGAAGTCGAAGATAAGATAAACCGACACGGCGATTGCGAGACCGCCGGGCAGATGGGCCTGGACATAATGGCTGAAGCCTTTCAGAAGGGCTTCGACGGTGAGCGACACGAGCAGGAGAAAGAAAACGCCACCGAGCATTCCAAAAGAAACGAACCGCGCCCGGAGGAACGAGGCGATCCCCGCGCCCGGTTTCGCTTTCACGCCCCAGATGGTGTTGAGCGCGTCCTGCAATTGGCCAAACACTCCGCTCGCTCCGAAAAGCGCGAGCGCGATCCCGATCACCGTAGCCCAGGCGCTCTTGCCCGGCTTCGACGCTTCCTGCGCGATGTCTGTCACGACCTGGACCGCGCTCTTGTCCAGGAAATAACCCATCTGCTCGGTGACCCGGCTCCAGGCTCCCGCCGGATCGTCGCGATAAATGATACCGATGATCGCCAGCAAAACGAGGATCAGCGGCGCGAGGGAAAAGACCGTGTAATAGGCAAGGGCAGCGCCGAGCTGCGGCGCCTTGTCATCAAGCCATTCCACCGCCGTTTGCTTGAGCAAACCAAAGGCGTTGCGAAAAATGGACGGGCGTTTGGCCATCGAGGATAAATCTTCCAGAGAGCAATCGATTCGCGGCCGAACCAAGGCCGTTATTAATCTCCCGCGCGTTTAACGGCTATGGAATGGATGCAAAATCTCCAGTGGCCCGCCATGGCCGCGACGCTTCTCTCCGCCTGGCTCGTCGCGGCGCAATCGAAAAGGCAACGCCAATGGGGATTCTGCATTTTTCCTGCTCAGCAATCTCCTTTGGGTGGGCTGGGGCTGGCGCGATCATGCCTGGCCGTTAGTCGTCCTGCAAATCGGCCTCGCGATTCTGAACATCCGCGGTGTCGCGAAGAACGAGCGCGCCTGAGCCACTATCATCGCTCTACTTTAGCGCGGCGATTACTTTCAGCTCGATGCCAATCGGAGTAGGAAGCGCGGTGACTTCGACCGTCGTCCGGGTTGGATTGGGTTTCCCCTCTCCGGCAAAATATTCGGCGTAGAGTTTGTTGTAGGTCTGGAAGTCGTTCTTCATGTTCGTGAGAAAAACGGTGACATCCACGATGTCACCCCAACCAGCGCCGGCATCCTCCAACACCAGCCGCACATTCTCGAACACGGCGCGGCACTGCGTTTCGATGTCGTAACTCGCGATCTTGCGACCTGCATCGAGTGTGACGCCTGGGATTTCCTTGCTCCCTCGCACCCGCGGCCCGATCCCGGAGAGGAAAAGAAGATTCCCTACCCGCTTCGCGTGCGGAAACGCGCCGACCGGTTCCGGGGCGCGCGAGCTTTCGAATGATTCGCCCATCGAAGCCAGACCTCGCTAGTGAACGTGGCTATGCTCGCCTGCCAGGCCGGAGCTCCGCGAAGACGGGTGCTCGTGGGTATGAGTGCGACCGTCCGCGTGCGTGTGAGGCTGGCTTCCGAAGCGCTGCGCCGATCTCGCCTTTGCCTTCGCGGCTTCGACTTCGCGATCGCGCGGCGGCGCCTGGGTCGTCAATGACTCAAGCAACTCTTTCGCTACTTGCGTCACGCTTTCGACCGCGCGGTTGAACGGCTCTTCGTTCGCTTTCGAAGGTTTGGTAAATCCGCTGAGCTTGCGAACGAACTGAAGCGCTGAGGCGCGAACCTCGTGCTCGGTGGCGGGCGGCATGAAGTTATGCAGGGTCTTAATGTTTCGGCACATAGGATTGAGAGGCAATTAAGATGCAGTCGAAGCGGGATTCAAACAGGCGTCAGTTAGGCGCGCGAGGCTTCCTTTTTTGCTGCGCGATCCATTTGTAGAGGTCGGGCCGATCGTAAACATCCAGGATGTAATGATCGCGGTCGGGCAAAACCGTCAATTGCGGATGGCCGCCGGCCGCTTTCATGCCGCGCACTAATTCTTCCACCTCCTTGAGCGGTGTGAATTGATCGTTCGATCCGTGAAACAACCAGAGCGGGATGTTCGCCAGCTTGCCGCCCCAGGCGGTGATGGGACTGACAGGCGCCAGGGAAACAACCGCGGCGAAGCGGTCCGGCATTTTATAGGCAGCGTAGAGCGCTCCTCGTCCGCCCATGCTGTGGCCGGTGACGTAAACGCGCTCGGGATCTACCCGGCAGGTTGAGGCCACTTCGTCGAGAATCGCACCAAGGGCGTCCGCGTCAGTCCAGATTTCCCCGCTGTGACACTGAGGAGAGACGACGATGAAGGGGAAGTTGGGATCGGCTTCGACCTTCTCGGTGAGCCCCCATCTTTTCATCTGGCCGATGTCATCGCCGCGGAGAGAACCGCCGTGGAGATAAAGAATGAGCGGCCATGAGTGCGCGCTCTTCTCGTAATCCTTCGGGAGAAACAGGAGATATTGAAGATCGACTTTGTGCGGCACCTCGCGGCGAATCGAATGAACCTGTTGCCCCGCGAGCGGGGGATCGGCTGCGCTTGGGATTGGGATGAGGAAAGCAGGCGAAAATATCGCCACGGCGCCAGCGACAAAGACGCGAGGATGAATCTTCACGCCTGCCCTGGCCTTTAGCCTCCGGCTATCGCTCCCATGATAATGAAAGGCTCCGTGCCTTTGACAATCGCTTCCGGCAAAGCCGTGTCGGCCGGATCGAGCGACACATCTTCGCCGCAGACGAAAAAACGAACCATGGGACGCCGCTTGAGCGTGCCGTGATCGCGAATCGTACCTTGGAGCATCGGGAACTTCGCCTCCAGCGCGTCGAGAACGGAGCGCACCGTGGCCGATCCGTTCAGCTCGATCTGCACTTCGTCGCCGACGCGAGCGAGCGTGCGCAGATGATGAGGAAGAACGACACGAATCATTTCAACGTTTGCACTTCAACTGACAGCACCGCCGGCAGATCCCGCACGATCGGCTTCCAAGTGTCGCCGGCATCCGGCGAGCAGTAAACCTGGCCGCCGGTCGTCCCAAAATAAATTCCGCAGGAATCTAGCGAATCCACCGCCATCGCGTCGCGGAGCACATTGACGTAGCAATCCTTCTGCGGCAGGCCGTTCGTCAGCTCTTCCCATTCGTTGCCACCGGTCCGGCTGCGATAGACGCGCAGTTTGCCATCGAGCGGGAAGTGCTCCGAATCGCTCTTGATCGGCACGACGTAGATTGTCTCCGGTTCGTGCGCGTGAATATCGATCGGGAATCCGAAATCGGTCGGCAAATTGCCACTCACCTCGCGCCACGAATCGCCGCCATCGTCGCTCCGCATGATGTCCCAATGTTTTTGCATGAAGAGAACGTTGGGCCGCTTCGGATGCATCGCGATGTGATGGACGCAATGGCCGACTTCGGCGTTTGGATCGGGAATGTATTGCGAATGAAGCCCGCGATTGATCGGCTTCCAGCTCTTCCCGCCGTCATCGCTCCGGAACGAGCCGGCCGCTGAAATGGCTACGTAAATCCGCGCTGGATTGACCGGGTCGAGCAAAATCGAATGGAGACACATCCCGCCCGCGCCCGGCGCCCACTGCGCCCCTGTCGGATGTCCGCGCAAAGCCGACAACTCCCGCCAGCTTTGCCCGCCATCCTTCGACTCGAACAACGCCGCATCCTCCACGCCCGCGTAGAAGTGGTTCGGATCGGTCAGCGACGGTTCAAGGTGCCAGACCCGTTTGAATTCCCACGGATGCTGGGTGCCGTCGTACCACATGTGGGTCGTGAGCGGCTTGCCGGTTTCCGGCGAGACATCGTACGCAAATTTGTTGCTCTCGCCCTTCGGCATCCCATCTGGAGTCGTCGTCGGCTTGCCAGGCGCGAGGCCCGGCTGGAACCATGTTTTCCCGCCGTCGTCCGATCGCTGAATAATTTGTCCAAACCACCCGCTTGTCTGGGAAGCGTAAATCCGGTTCGGATCCGCCGGGGACGCTTTGAGGTGATACATCTCCCACCCCGCAAAATGCGGCCCGCTTACCTCCCACTTCTCTCTTTTTTCATCCGACGTCAGAACGAATGCGCCTTTTCGTGTGCCCACTAAAACTCGTACTCCGCTCATCGCTCGCTTCTCCTTTTTGTAATCGTGCTCCTGATCGAATGCCTGTCACCTGCTCTCGAAATTTCTATCCCGAGATAACGCAGATTCACACAGATTTCTTTGGCGTATCCGTTGCTTGCCTGAGTCAGACGCGAATATGCGAACTCTGCGGATCCTATCACTTCGCGATACAGACGTTCTTGGGCTCGGTGAAGAAGCGGAGCGCTTCTTCGCCCCCTTCGCGGCCAACGCCGCTTTGTTTCATTCCGCCAAAGGGGACGCGCAGATCGCGGACGAGCCAGCAATTCACCCAGACGGTCCC
>JALYIN010000086.1 GCA_030775765.1 Verrucomicrobiota bacterium | reverse complement strand
CCCCTAGCGCGGCCCGAAGTTTCTCGGAAGTGGCCTGCGCGGCGAGGGCAGCGTTCATCGGGATTTGTCTTAGCGCCAAATAGTCCGGGGCGCTGATGGCCACGCGCGACCTCGAGTCCGAATCAATCGTTACTATGGCGATATTCCCGGAAATTCTTCCCCAACTCGACGGCGCAGATACTTCTTTTCTCTGCGATGAAATGCTGATGCAGGAAATCACCCAGCGGCGGCAGCAAGCATTAAAGGAACTCTATTCGCGGTATGCCCGGTCGTTGCGCGCCCTGATCGGCAGCGTGGTCCACGAGGAATCGGAAGCGGACGATGTGCTCCAGGAATCGTTTCTTCAAATTTGGCGCGAAGCGCACCATTACTCACCGAAAGCGGGGAAGCCGCTCGGCTGGGTGATCACGATCGCGCGCCGGCGAGCGATCGATCGGGTGCGGCGGCGCGATAGTTACCGCCGGGCGAAACAACGGTTCGAGGACGAGATCAAGCCGCAGGCGCAAACGCTCCGGAGCAACGGGACCGAATCCGAAGTTTCGCAAAGTGATTTGCGTCGCTTTCTCGGCCGCCAAATGAAGGCGTTACCCGCGGTGCAACGCGAAGCCGTCGAGCTGGCATTTTTCAGCGGACTCAGCCAGCGCGAGATCGCCGCGACGACGAACACGCCGCTGGGTACGGTGAAGACGCGGTTGCAACTCGGCTTGCGGAAACTAACGCAATGCGTGCGACCGTTGCGTCATAAGATTTAGGGCGGTTTCCACCGCGGCGGATTATTGGGGGCGCCGGAGTTCCGATGGGGTTTTCGGGATCGGGACTCCGGCAGCGCGCTTATGTAATCCTGCTCATGCTCCTGATTCTGATTTCCGTTCCAGCGTCGCTGTGAAAAGATCATGATCAAGAGCAGGACGCCTGGCGGAGTCAGACCAGATCGCAGGCGTCGGCCGGCATCCAATGCGCATCGCGGCCTTCCCACTTCACGTTGCAGCCGATAGGATTCGTTAACGGCTCACTGATCGACTTGCCGGCCAGATGCTCTTCCAGGGCCCGCTCGAGATTGTGCGTCTTCGCGCGCTCCGCCTGGCGGGGATTATCGACGGCGCGCCCGGTGTAGATGAGGCGCCGATCTCGATCGAAGACGTAAAAGTGCGGCGTGCGGAGCGCGCCATACAACCGCGCGATGTCCTGGTTGGCGTCGTGCAGGTAAAGCCACGGGAATTTTTCTTCGCGCATTCGTTGCTCCATGTGGGCGAAATCATCCTCGGCGTAGGTGTTGGGGCTGTTCGAATTGATGGCAACGAAGCGGACCCCGCGCGGCGCGAACTTCTCCACCGTTCGTCGCGTGGATTCATCCGAACCGGTCACGTAGGGGCAGTGGTTGCAGGTGAAGAAAACCACCAACACCCGATCGCCGGCGAAATCATCGAGCGCATACGTTTTTCCATCCGTCGCCGGGAGGCGAAAGTCCGGCGCGCGCCCTCCGATTTGCAGGGTAAAGCTCATGCCATTTCTTAGCGCCGCGAAGAGCGAATGCAAACCGCCTCGCGCATGCTAGGTTTCCGGCATGGATACGCCCAAGATCACTGCCTACCTTAAGACCACCTGCGGCTGGAGCGCCGGCGTTCGCGCCGTCCTCGCCAAATACCATCTTCCCTACACCGAGAAAGACATCATCCAGAACCCGGCCTTCCGCTGGGAGATGGAAACGAAGACCGGCCAGCCGCTTTCGCCCTGCGTTGAGATCAATGAAAAGATGCTTCCCGATGTAAGCGGCGACGAGGTCGAGCAGTATCTGGTCGAGAACAATCTGGTCCAGGTGAATCCCGCGGATGCCGGGGTGCCGACCAATGCTCCCTGCGCGCACGAACAGCACGATAGTGCCGTTCAGATGCGGCTGTGAGCGGACGTTGAAGGGTTATGGCGTTGAACGGTTGAAGCGTTGCATTGCTCTAATGCTGCAACCCTTCGACGCTCCAACGCTTAACCTTCCTCAACGATGAAGCTTCTCGCCCGCGGGCCGGCCGGAAAAAAGGGCCCACGCAAATTTCGCTTGCCGTGGAAGCTCGCGATTCTCGCGCTGCCGGTGGTGGCGGTCTTCGCGGTTCTTTTATTCTATGCGGTCTGGGCCCAAACCTACGACCTGAAGAAGGTCGACGACATGCCGGAGCGGAACACCGTCTTCGACGTGGACGGGAAAATTTACAGCCGTCTCGCCGGCGCGAACCGGGTCAGAGTCGCGCTGAACGAAGTTTCGCCATTTTTCGTCGACGCCCTGCTGGCGCGCGAGGACACGCGGTTTTTCGAGCACGGTGGCATTGACTGGCGCGGCATTGCCCGGGCGCTTTACCGCGACATCATGAGCGCCTCGACGAAAGAAGGCGCGAGCAGCATTACCCAGCAGCTCGCCCGCAACAGCCTTCCGCTTGGCGGGCGCACCGTCAGCCGGAAAATTTTGGAAGCGATGGTGGCGCTGCGGATCGAGAAGGATTTCACCAAGCAACAGATCCTCGAGCTCTACATTAACCGGATTTATTTCGGCGCCGGCTGTTACGGCGTGCAAACGGCGTCGCTCGCTTATTTCGGGAAGGATGCGGCGAAGCTGAACCTGTCGGAAGCCGCGATCCTGGCCGGCTTGATCCGCAGCCCGAACCGTTTTTCGCCGCTGCGAAATCCGGAAGGCGCGGCGCTCCAGCGCGACACGGTGCTCGATCGTCTCGTCGATCTGAAGAAGATCAGCGCGGCGCAGGCGCAGGAAGCCAAGGCGACGAAAGTAACGTCGCATCCGAAACGGATGCCGCTCATTCAGGAGAACTACGCGATGGACGCGGTTCAACGCGACCTGAACCTTCTGCTCACGCCCGACCAGATCGATCAAGGCGGCCTTTTCATTTACACCACGCTCGATCCCACGGTGCAGAACACAGCGACCCAGGCGCTCGAAACGCAGCTTAGCAAGATCGAGCACCAGTCGGGCTTCAAACATCCGGTCAAGGCGAACTACCGGCCGCCCGCAGAAGGCGAGGATTCGTCAATGCCCTACTTGCAAGGCGCGCTCGTCGCGATCGATAACGAGAGCGGCGGGATCCGCGCGCTCGTGGGCGGGCGCGACTACGCGCAGAGCAAATTTAATCGCGCCCTCCCGCCCGCCAACCGCCAGATCGGTTCCTCGTTCAAGCCATTCGTTTACACGGTCGCGTTCATGCACGGCCTGCTCCCCGGCGCGGCGGTCAGCGACGGGCCTATCGAGCCGGGCGAAATCCAGGGTGCGGGAAATTGGGCCCCGGGAAATTCCGACGGTACCTACGGCGGCGTCCAGCCGGTTTCCTACGGGCTGATTCATTCGCGCAACACGATGAGCGTGCGCGTCGGCGAGATCGCCGGGCTCGACGATGTGCAAAAGATCGCGACCAAGCTCGGCCTTGGGGAAAACATTCCGCACGGCCCGGCGATTTTCATCGGCTCGTTCGAAACGGACCTGAAAGATCTTACCGCAGCCTACACGGTTTTCCCGAACGCCGGCGTTCGCAAGCAGGCTTACATCATCGAGCGGATCGACGACGCGGACCACAACCCGATTTATCGCGCGGCTCACGTGACCGTTCCCGCGCTCGATCCGAGCGCCTCCTGGATGACATCGGAATTGATGGAACAGGTGCTGGTGAGCGGAACAGCCGCGAGCGCGAAGTCGTTAGGCTTCAGGCTGCCGGCCGCCGGTAAAACCGGGACGACCAATGATTACAAGGACGCCTGGTTCGTTGGTTACACAAACGCGATTACCTGTGGTGTCTGGGTCGGGTTCGACCAGCCGCAAACGATCATGGCGCGTGGTTACGGCGCGGCGCTCGCCCTCCCAGTGTGGACACAGGTCATGACGAAAGCGGCCAGCGTTACCCGGCGCAGCAGCTCCAGGCGACGATGCCGCTCGCCCGGGCCACAGTTTGTTCCATCTCGAATCACCTGGCGACGACAGGATGCAACGCCGCCGGGACAGCATACGAGATGACGTTG
>JALYIN010000085.1 GCA_030775765.1 Verrucomicrobiota bacterium | reverse complement strand
GCCCCGGTATTTCGGATCGGTCGCGTGATAGGCTTCGCTGAGAAACCTGAACCCGTTGATTGGGTCTTCCGAGTGCCTGGGCCCCTCGCGGAACGCCCAGCCGCGCTCATCGCGCACCGGATCCACCACCGTCATTCCGATCACATTTTCGAGCCCCTTTAGTTTACGCAGAATGACAGCGCGATGCGCCCACGGGCAGGCGAACGAGACGTAAAGATGATAGCGGTCGGGCTCCGGTTTGTACGCCGACGAACCATCGCGTTTCACCCAATCGCGAAAGGAATCTTCCTGCCGCTTGAACGCGCCGTCCTTGGTTTGCTCTTCCGGGAATTGAGCCATCGGTGAAATTTAGAGATAAGGGAGAAGCGTCCAAGCGGCAATCGACTCAAGGTAGAAGAAAGAGCGTACAGTTTTTACTCTGCTTTCTCACAATTTCAGATTTCGCCGCCTAATAAATTGTAACCCAAAATAAAGTTCAGAATCGTTGTGAAAAAGGCTTGTCAGCCTGGTACGCCGCTTGCATACACACAATGCGTGCACCGTTTTTTCTTTCTCACTTTTCTCTCCTGTTGCGCGCTTTTGAGCACCACAATCGACGCCCGATCTGAAGGGCTGGCGAAGTCCCGGAACCGCTTCTATTACAGCAACTTCGACGGCTCGGTCGGCTCCGCCCGAATCATGCGCCACTACTGGGGCCCAGTCGTTCATGCGGACGCCACGGTGGACGACCGGCTCGACCCTCGCCTGCGCAAGGCTGCGACTATCGCCCAAGAACGCGCCAACGCCCGGTCACGATCGCGCTGCTGGCAGTACGTGAAAAACGCGTTGGTCGAATCCGGCGTGATCAAGTCCTACCCCAAAACGAGTTACGCGACGCAGGCTGGCGATGAGCTGGTGCGCGATTACGGCTTCACGCGCCTGCCGATTCACGATCAATTTGCGGCGCCGGTCGGCGCAGTGCTCGTGTTCGGCCACGGCGCGGAGGGCCACGTCGTCATCCGCACCAAGACCGGTTTTGTGAGCGACTACTGGACAAGTAACCGCTGCAAATACCCGCTCGTCGCGGTCTACGGAAAATTCGGCTCTTAGTTTCCCTGCTCGATCCCGAGCGATCCGTCACTTCAGGTAAACCATGCCGAGGTGATCGATGAACGCATCGATCCAATCCCGGCTGATTTGCTCCTGCGCTTGAGAGAGAGTCATTTTGCCCGCGCGAATCCGGGCCAGCAACATTTCGGTCAGTAATTCTTTTCGATTGGCGCCGTAAGGTTTCGCCCTCACGCTTTGCGGCCAAAGGTTGTCAATCGTGTCGGCGCCGCCGAGTTCCACCGGAATCAGGTGGTCAATCTTGAATTCCGCGCGCCTCGACCACGGCAGGCGGTAACGCGCGAAAACCTTTTGTTCCATCTTGAGCGTCACTGCGCCGCGGTCCTGGTCGCGCTTCGCAACTCTTCCCGGCGTCCGCACCGGATTCGGCACCAACGCCTCCTGCGCCCGGACCGGAGCGGCCAGCGTCAAGACGAGGAAAAAGATGGCAAAGCGTGGTCGCTTCCAGGGTGATGAGAGAATCGTGCTTATGCTTCACCATCGCACGCCGGGCGGCAGACGAACGCATTCGTCGTTACTTCAGCAAAAATTCCCGCATGAATTGCACGGTGCTGTAGAACTGGAAATCGGCGTTTTTCTTCTTGGCGAAGCCGTGTCCTTCATCTTTCGCCATGAGAAACCAGACCGGCGTGGTCTGTTTCTTCAGCGTCGCCACGATCTGTTCGGCTTCCGTCTTTGGCACCCGCGGATCGTTCGCCCCTTGAATCACAAAAAGCGGTTTGGTGATTTTCGTGGCGTTGTTCAACGGAGCGATCCGTTCAAGGAATTCGGCCATCTTCGGATCCCGCTCATCGCCATACTCAACCCGGCGCAAATCGCGCCGATAGCTCTCGGTATTTCTCAGGAAGGTGACGAAGTTCGAGGGCCCAACGACATCGACCGCACAACGAATTCTGTCCGCGTAGTTGGAAGCTACGGCCAGCGTCATAAATCCGCCGTAGGAACCGCCGGTCACCATCACTTTGGCGAAGTCCAGCTCCGGCCGTGAAGGCAGCCAGTCGAGCAACGCCGAAATGTCCTTGTAGGAATCCTCGCGCTTAAAGCCGTTGTCGAGTTTCAGAAAAGTCTTCCCGTAACCTTCCGACCCGCGAACATTCGGAAACAGGATCGCGCAGCCGAGTTGGTTGATGAAATAGTTGTTCCGTCCGAGATACGCGGGGCGGTATTGCGATTCCGGACCGCCGTGGATGTTGATGATCACGGGACGCTTGCCGGAGAACTTCGCCGGGTCGGGTTTGTAGAGGAATCCGGTGATCTCCTTGCCGTCGAAACTTTTCCATTTCACCAGCTCCGGCTCGACGAATTGCTTCGCGGGAATGCCGCCAGTCTCGCTGGCCGTCCAGCGTGTCACGGTGTTTTTGCCGCCGGCCGTCGCCCAGGTGTAAACGTCGGAAGGCGATCGGGCTCCGGCCACGTTGAAAGCCAGCAGACTCAGCGTCGGGTCGCGATGAAACCGAAGCGCGAATATCTCCACCGCCGGCAGTGGCGGGTCGAACTTCGGTTCCTTTTTCGGGCCTGCCATAGCGGTGTCTTTGCTCACCGTCACGTCGACCAGGTGCAACGTGCTGACGCCATTCTCATTCAACGTGTAGGCGATTTGTTTCCCGTCATGGCTCAAGTCCCAGCCGGAGACGTCGAAAGGCGCGTCGGGAATCAAGTATGAGTGCTTCCCGCTCGCGAGGTCGATGTAGGCCAGCCGCCGGAATTCCGATTCGCGATCGGTGGTCACGAAAATTCCTTTGCCGTCTTTCGAAAATTGCGCCGCAAAGTAGGCAACTTTTTCCGCGCCTTCCGCCGGCCGCGGGGTCACTTCCTTTTTTTGACCGCTCTGCGCGTCGAATAACCATAGATAGCTCTCATTGATCGAGATCTCTTCGAGGACGAGCAACTGCTTGTCGTCCGGCGACCAATCGACCACATCCCAGCCGCCGCCCTTCACTTCCGCGAGCAGCCGATCGGTTTTCGGATCGGTAGGTGACTGGATGTAAATGTCGGTATCCGCGCCGTTGCGCCGCGTAGAAGTGTAACCAATCCGATCGCCCTTGTTGCTCCAGGACGGTCCGCTGTTTCGCGATTTGCCATCGGTCAGCAAGGTGATCTCACCCGTCGCCAGATCGCAGCGGTAGTTCTGGTTGAATTCGTTGCCGCCGGCGCCTTTCGTGA
Organism: Verrucomicrobiota bacterium; assembly: GCA_030775765.1. Lineage (GTDB taxonomy): Bacteria > Verrucomicrobiota > Verrucomicrobiia > Chthoniobacterales > UBA10450 > AV80. Next base: position 12,308 of record JALYIN010000085.1, on the reverse strand, counting down.
AAATGAAATACTCGCCTTTGGTCGGCTCGAACGATCCGCCATCAACGCGATCCGGGAAAAACGTCAGCTGCGTCCGCGCGCCGCCGGCATGGGTTAGCTGATGAATCTGGTTCGTATCGCCGAAGCGGGTTGTGATCAGAATCTCAGCGCGGATTGGGTGCCAGTCCTGCATCGTGGCCGCACGCGATTCCGTGTAGCGGCCGACCTGCTCGGGCAATTCACCCGGGATTGGCGGAACTCCATCGACCACGAGGTTATCCGCCGGAGTCAGCGGCGGTTTCGCTGGGGGATCGGCGGCAAAGGCAGACAGCGGAACGACAAGTAACCAAGCCAACAGGAGCATCCGGTTCATAAGGAACGCGGATGCTTGCAGATTCCAGGCGGTGAATCGAAACAAAAAACGATCCGTCAGGTCGCGGGAGGCGAATCAGCTACCTCGCATACCGCGAGGATTTTTGTCTTACATCTACGGTCCGGGACAGAACTGGCGCCACCGGAGTTAGCGCCACAGCGGGCTGTCGAAGGTTCGCGGGAATCGGCGGGCGCGATGCCAGCGACGTCCGAAATTCCGGCGGCGAGACTCTAACGAACATGAAATAGGGGTTCCGGCGTGCCCAACTCAGCGCTTGTTGTTTCGTTTCGAAAAACCGGTCGATCACAAGCGCTCCGCGCTCGAGCGCGGTCCGGCCGGAGCGGCGTGCCGCCTTACGGCTGATCACCGCCGAACCGGTATCGACCGCGAGCAGAGTCGCGTCGGGCAAAATTACTTTGCTGCCATAAGGAATTCGGCGCGGATCGACCGCGCAATGGCCGGCAGCGAGGCGGACGCCGGTCGAACAAATATGGCGCCGGGTCCAGCGATCGGAGCCGCGTCCGCCGCTTGCCCAGTAAACCGTGACGCGGGCGAGAAGGGGCTGTTCGCGCGCAAACCCCGCCGGAGTTAACAGGAGCACCAAAACCAACGCGATCAGGAATTGTTTCATGAGACCTCCGCCCTCTTTTGAAGCGTTAATCGGACCATTCGGGGCGGCGAATGCCGGACTGGAGGGGTCTGTTTTAGATTCGCAAACCGCAACCAAACCGGCCCTAACTAAATCGGATTAAGTTGGTTGTAGCGGGATTCGTTAGAAGGTTGGCGATGCCGAACAACGAGCCGGTGCGGATCGCGATGTGGTCGGGCCCGCGCAATATCTCAACTGCCATGATGCGGGCGTGGGGTAACCGGCCCGACACGTTCGGGTGCGACGAGCCGTTCTATTACCTCAAGGCGACAGGCCGCGACCATCCCGGTCCCGCCGAGGTCATCGCGCGGGGTGTTTGAGCGCGTTGTTCGCAGCCCGGACGGCGAACGAAGGCGAACCGTTGCGTAGGCAGTTCCGGCTCGCAATCAGCCCTCGCCGATTCCATCCTAAACCATGGCCGACGCGCTCACCCCGATGATGCTGCAGTACCAGCGCTTGCGCGCCAGCATCCCGGCCGATACCTTGCTGCTCTTTCGGCTCGGCGATTTTTATGAGCTGTTTTTCGACGACGCGAAGGAAGCGTCGGGCCTGCTGAATCTCGCGCTCACCCATCGCAACAGTGTGCCGATGTGCGGAATGCCGTATCACGCAGCGCCGGGCTACATCGCGAAGCTCATCCAGGCCGGGCGCCGTGTGGCGGTCTGCGATCAGACCAGCGATCCGCAGCCGGGGAAGATCGTCACGCGCGAAATCACCCAGATCATCACGGCGGGAACGGTGAGCGAGCTGGATTTGTTGAAAGCGAACCGGCCGAATTATCTCGGCGCGGTTTATTTCCATGAAGGCCGGTTCGGTTTCGCCTACGCCGAATTGAGCACGGGCGAATTTCGCGTGACCGAGGCGAAGACCAGCAGCGCCCTCCTCGACGATCTCGCGAGGATTTCGCCGGCAGAAGTTTTGGTGAGCGAGCGGCAGAACGGGGAATTCGGCGAAATCGCGGGCGCGCTGGCTTACGACGATTTCGCGTTTCTCACCGATCACGCGCGCTTCACGTTGTGTGAGCATTTCCGGGTCAAATCGCTCGATGGCTTCGGTTGCAGCGAAATGCCGGCGGCGATCGGGGCGGCGGGCGCGATCATCCATTATCTGAAACAGCAGCTGCGGCGGAAAGTGGACCATCTCGCGGCGCTGCGGTGCGATGCGCGGGACGAATACGTTATGCTCGATGCCGCCACGCAGGTGAATCTCGAGCTGGTCGACTCCCGCAGCGCGCGCAATATGAGCCTGCTCGCGGCGCTGGATCGCACGGTCACACCGATGGGCGGCCGGAAACTGCGGAGCTGGATCTTGCAGCCATTGCGCGATCTCGCGGAACTGGAGCGGCGGCAACAGTTGATCGCCGACCTCTTACACGAGGCGGATCTCCTCGCGGCGTTACGCAGTTGCCTCAAATCGATCCGCGATCTCGAGCGCGCGGCGGGGCGGTTGAGCCAGGCGTCGGGCAACGCGCGCGATTTAGTGGCGTTAAGAATTTCGCTGCTTCAAATCCCCGAGTTGAAGAGCGAACTGCAAAAGCTGATCGAACGGGTGGATTTCGGAAAAGAACAACCGCAGACGGGGACTCTTTGCCGCGGAGTATTCGACTCGCTTCAGGAAATGCCGGGACTTGCGGAGCGGTTGAGGACAGCGCTGGTGGACGATCCGCCGATGGTGCTAAAGGAAGGCGGGATTTTCCGCGACGGCTTCGATGCGGACCTGGACGAGCTGCGGCAAGGTTCGCGGGAAGGGAAAACCTGGATCGCGCAATTGCAGGAGCGCGAGATCGCGGAGAGCGGAATCAAGTCGCTCAAAGTCCGTTTCAATTCCGTCTTCGGCTACTTCATCGAAATCACGAAATCGAACCTCTCGAACGTGCCGGCGCGTTACATCCGCAAGCAAACCACCGTCGGCGGCGAGCGTTTCATCACGCCGGAACTGAAGGAGATGGAATCGAAGATTCTCGGAGCGGAAGAGAAAGCGCGACACCTCGAGTATCAGCTTTTCCAAACCTTGCGCGAGGAAACCCTGCGCGAACTCGAGCCGATCCAGCTGACCGCCGGCGCGATCGGAACGCTCGACCTCATTTGCTCGCTTGCGGAGACCGCGCGGCTTTACGGGTATTCGCGGCCGGCGTTGAACGAATCTCTGCGACTCGTGATCCGCGACGGGCGCCATCCGGTCCTCGATCAAAACCTGGCCGAGGAAAAGTTTGTGCCTAACGACACCGATCTCGATGGGGAACGGATGCGGCTCGCGATTATTACCGGCCCGAACATGGCGGGGAAATCGACCTACATCCGGCAGGTGGCGTTGATCGTGTTAATGGCGCAAATCGGCAGTTTTGTTCCGGCGTCGAGCGCGGAGATCGGCCTGGTGGATCGCGTTTTCACCCGGGTGGGAGCGAGCGACGATCTCTCGCGCGGCCAGTCGACGTTCATGGTGGAGATGAACGAGACCGCGAACATCGTGAACAACGCGAGCGAACGCAGCCTCGTGATCCTCGACGAGATCGGGCGCGGGACTTCCACCTTCGACGGACTTTCCATTGCCTGGAGCGTCGCCGAATTTCTCCATGACAAAATCAAGGCGCGCACCTTGTTCGCGACTCATTACCACGAGCTGACGAAGCTGGCTTCGGAACGCAAAGGCGTGGCGAACTTCAACGTCGCCGTGCGCGAATGGAACGAGCAAATCATCTTCCTCCGCAAGATAATCCCCGGCGGCGCCGATAAGAGCTACGGCATCCACGTCGCGCGGCTGGCTGGAATCCCGAAGGAAATCCTCGACCGCGCCCGGGATATTCTCTCCCACTTGGAAAAACCAAATGGCGCCGTGGAAACGCAAAAGCCGACGAAGAGCCGGCGCAGCAAAAAGCCGGCGACCGTTTCCCAAAAGCCGCAGTTAGATTTGTTCTGAGCATGGCGGTTAAGACTGAAGAGGAATTGAGTGAACAACTGCGCGGCCATTGGCTGAAGGCGTTGGCGGCGATCGAGCTGCGGAATTTCGATTACGCGATCTCGCTCCTGCAAGGGATCCTCAGACAGGAGCCGGAATTTCTCACCGGTCGCCAGTTATTGCGCCGCGCGGAAGTGACGAAGCGGGAGGCGTCGAAGAAAGCGCTGTTCAACGTTTCGACGGCGGCTCTCTCGATCATGAAAGCGCAACGCGAGCTGAAGAAGGATCCGAAGCGAGCGGTGGAAATGATCGAGAAAGTTCTGGAAGACGAACCTTACAACCGGCAGGCGAACCTCATTTTGAAACAGGCGGCGGTGGCGGCGGGTTGGCCGGAGATCGGCGTTTTCGCGTTGCGGACTGTCCTCGAGGAAAAACCGAACGACACGAAAATCCTCCACGAACTGGGCCGGCTTCATCACGAGCTGGGGGAGAGCGACCAGGAGGTCGAAGTTTACAACAAGCTCAGCGAAATCGATCCGACGGATGCTGAGGCGCTGCGGCTCGGTAAGGATGCAGCGGCCCGGGCGTCGATGAAAACCGGCGGCTGGATGCAGGCGGAAACGTATCGCGACCTGATCAAGGATAAGGAGGCGGCGGTTTCGCTCGAGCAGCAAAACCGGATGGCGTTGACCGGCGAATCGCTCGAGCAGCAGATCGAGGAAACGTATCTCCGGCACCAGGCGGAACCGCAGAGCGTCGATCATGCGCGGCGGCTGGGCGTTTTGTATGAGCAGAAGGAAGACACCGAGAACGCCATTGCCTGGTATCAATACGCGGCCGACCTGACCAACGGCAGCGACGCATCGCTCATCCGAAAGGTGGCCGATTTGCAGGAGTCCCAAGGCAACCACGAGATCGCGACGCACGAAAAGTTCCTCGCGAGCCATGGGCCCGATGCCGCGGACTACGAGGCGCGCTCCGAAGCGCTGGCCCTGGCGAAGAAACAGCGCGCCGAGCTATCGATCGACGACGCGCGCGAACGTTCCGATCGGAACCCAACGGATCTTCAGCTTCGCTTCGAGCTGGGCGAACGTTTGCTCGAGGCCGGCCGGCCACGGGAGGCATTGCCGGAACTGCAACGTGCCCGGCAGAATCCAAACGCGCGGCTAAAATCGATGAACCTGCTCGGGCGCTGCTATCGGGAGCTGGGCATGCTCGATCTCGCCGCGAAACAATTGGAAGAAGCGGCGAAAGAGATTACCGCGATGGACGCGATGAAGAAGGAGATCATTTACAATCTCGGGCTCGTTTACGAGCAGATGGGCGAGGGCGAGAAATCGATTGGCGCGATGAAGCAGATCTACGAGGCGGATTACGGCTACCGCGACGTGGCCCAGCGGGTGGAAAGTTCCTACGGGCGCAAATCGCCCGATCGTTAGGCCCCTCCCAAAACGTCACGTCCAGAAATGCCGGGGCGCGCGAAGTCTAGGTGCCGGACCCACCGGCGTTAGAACAACCAGATTATCTTATGAAAAAACAAGTGACCGTATTCTCGCGAATTGCCATGGTGGCCCTGATCGGCGCCGGGCTTTGTCTCAGCGTTTCCGCTCAGGCCGCGGCCAAAAAAGAAGAAAAGAAGGCCGAGCAACCGTCGAAAAGCCCGGCAACGGGGGCGCTCAGCGACAAGGACAAAGCCTTCATGAAAGAGGCGGCTAAGGGCGGCATGATGGAAGTCGACATGGGAAAGATGGCCCAGCAGAAAGGCAAGAGCGCGGATGTGAAAAAGGTCGGGGACACGATGGTAGCCGACCATAGCAAAGCGAACGCCGAGCTGATGGGAATTGCGAAGAAGAAGGGCGTCGATCTTTCCAAGGAAAAGGCACCTAAGCATTCGATGAATGACGCCAACTTCGATAAAGAATACCTCGGTATGATGCTGCAGGACCATCAGAAGGACCTGGCTTCGTTTCAGGCCGAAGCCAAGAATGGCAGCGATGCGGACGTCAAGGCGTTTGCTTCGAAGACTTCGGCGGTGATCAAGAAGCACCTGGACATGGTGAAGGCCGCGCAGGCGAAGATGAAGTAGGCGCGCTCGAAAATTGGAGACGGCTCGCCTTCGAGCCGTGGGGTAAGCTTACGGCCTGAGGGCGGGCCGACTCCATTACGAGGTCACCCGAAGCTGCATCTCAACGATCACCTGCTGGTCGCCGGCCGGCAGGTCAACCGCGGGCAAATACAATTGCGGATCGATGTCGGTCACGCGAAAACGGAAGGCGTGGCCGGCCATCCGCTCGGCGTGTCCGCCGATTCGGATCGCGTTGAAGCCGGTGTTCTCGTCCGCGGTGAAACAGGCGACGCCTCCCTTTGTCAACCGGATCGACCCGATCTCGATCGTCGTAAGCGCACTGACGAAATCGATCCGCAACGGCGCCGTGCCCGCGTCTGGGGGCAGCTCGATGCGAACATCTTTCCAGCCTTCGTGGCCTACCCGTGCGTAAACAGAGTCTTCTTCCCCATGCGAACCATCGGTGGAGTAAAAGACTTGGATGATTGTCTGCTGCGCGAAGGGCGTGTTCTGGATCGAGCCGTCTCGCCAATGCTGCGCGATCTTTTCCTGCATGGCCTCGGCGCGTCGGGTGTAGTAGCGAGCCAGGGCTGAGCTGGACTCGTTAGGGCCGGTGAGAAGTTCCTCGAGAAATTCCGGCAGCGGACTGGGCGGCGGTTTTTGCCACACCCCCAGGCCGGGTCCGTCTTCGAAGGTCCACGATCGGCGTTGGCCCTGCAGCTCGGCCCAAATTTTCCAAACGCCGAAATCTTTACCACGGACGCGCACGTCGTGGAGAAGGAGAATCCCGCCCGGCCGGAGTTTCGGCAGCCACGATTCGATGTCGTGTCGGACCGCCGCTTCCGTATGGAGGCCGTCGAGATGGAGAACGTCGATGCTTTCATCCGCGAACTGCGAGAGCGCGTCATCGAAGTTGGAACGCTGCAACGTGGAGAACGATTCGTAATTGTCGCGGTTGTGCCTGGTGACCTGCGCAAACGTGGTCTCATCGTAACCGCCGGCATGTTGATCGCCGCGCCAGGTGTCGATCCCAAAACAGCGCGTGCCGGTCTGGTTTTCGGCCGCGGCCTGGCAGAACGCGAAATAGCTTTCCCCACGATCGACGCCCAACTCGACCAGCAACGCCGGTTTTATTAGCGCCACGAGGTCGCAGGCAAAGTGGAGATGACTCGTCCATGCGCCCACGCCATAAATGCGCGGTTCGAAATGGCGCGAGGGTAAATCGATTTGAACCATTGTTTGAGGCTGCTTCGCCGCTAAAACTGAACGCCGATCGTCAGGCCCCGAGCCACGAGCATTCCCAGATTGAGGAGAAGCTGGACGGCAACGAGGCGCAGGTAAACGGGCCGGGTGCAATGTTCGGACAGCCACCAGACGCCAAAGAATAGCAGGACGGTGAGCGGCGCCTGATAACCGTGCAGAACGGGAAGGGCCGGACAGCTGTAGATTGCGAGGATTGAAAGAGCGGGTCCGAGCAGACCGCACCAGAGCCAGGAACGCGGTCGCGGGAGTTCGGCGCATCGAGCGAGCGCCGGATAAATCAGGACAAGGCCCACGATTCCTGGGAGCGAAACGAACCAGCGCTCGAGTGCGGCCCCAAGATCGAAAGGGTATAGAAGGAAGATTGTCGAGCAGACCGTGTAGAAAACGTTGTGAATCCGAATCCAGATAAAATTCATCGGCGAAGTCCAAGCGATTTCAGTCCCCGGGCCGCTGAAGTTTTGCGCGATCAAATCGGAAGGAATCTGCAAAACGTACCGCGTCCAAATAATCCAGGGCAGAAGGAGCGCGATTAAAATGACGAGAAAGATGAGCAGCGAAGACAGCCCGGATTTCTGCCGCCGCCATTGCAGCAGGTAAAACAGCGCGGCCCAGCCGACGAAAGCCAGGGCATAAGGATGAGCATGAAAAGCGAGGGCCAGGAGAGCGGCGACCACCACCGGGCGATGCCCGGCGCGGATCGAATGCCAGGCCAGAAGAATGAAAAATCCGGCGAGCGCTTTTGGCCAGGTGTAGATCGTCTGGCCGATGAAATAAGGATTGGTGATGTAGAGCAGAGTCGCGAGCGGCACGATCGAGCTCGCGCCGAATCCGGTGCAGAAAACAATCCCGCCGAAAAGCAGCAGCGAATTCAGCACGAGACCAATGACGGAAAATTGATCGAAGGCGCCATTCGTATTGAGTTTTGAGACATCGGGCCAGTCGCGGTCGAGGTAATGAAACGTGCCGAGCTCCGGATGATCGAGGGGCGCGCCGAGCGCGGCGCGAAAAGGCATAGCGACGAGCGACATCAGGATGGTGCGGTTGCTGACCTCGGCCTGGGGAAGAATCGGCCTCTGTTTTTGAAATGAGATCCCGCGCAAGAAAAATTCCGAGACCGCAAACGGGATGTAGTTATCGGCCGGCAGGGAGGTGAGGTACTGGACCCTGACGTTGGTGGTGGGAGTTTTGAAGATGTCGATTCCATTGAGAAGCGACTGCGGCTTACCGATCTCCACGTGAAGAAGACCGAGACAGAACACGAGAAGCAGGAGCCAAAGGGCGAGCGCGATCTTTACCGCCTTTGACAACGCGCTCCAAAGTTCCCGGAAAACACGGCGCCAAAGCAGGTAGGCCGCGCTCAGGACGGTGAGGGCGATCAGGATCGTAACGAACACTCCGCGCGGTGTCGGAGCGGCGGCGATGGCCCAGCCGAAAAGGCCATGGAAAGCCACCCCCGCGCCAGCGCCATAAACGATAAGCTCGATCCCGCGCAGTCTCGTGGCGAGGCGCAGTAACGCTATGCCGTTCAGCAACAGAGACGCGATTACCCAGAGCAAAAGCAACAATTCTCCGCTGAATGTCATTGGCCGTGATTCTCAATGGCCGCAGATGCGCAACAAGGATTTTCGCGAATCGTTAGACAGGCAGGCCGGTTTAGTCCTCTATTTGAGCGGGTTGACCGGCCTTTCCCAAGCCCCGGTCGATTGGACGCTCCTCGATGTTCGAACAACTGCCGAGTCTCCGCGGATTTCAGCCGAAGTTTTATTCGGGCGGTCCGGCGCGTTTTCATTTGCCGTTGCTCTACGATCTGGTCGCAGAGGCCAAGCCGAAGCGGGCGGTGGTGGTAGGGTTCGGTGATGGGCAGGCCTTCTTCACTTTTTGTCAGGCGGCCAGCGAACAAAACATCGACTGCACCTGCCTCGCGGTCCGGCGGGAGCGTCCGGGGGAACCGGAGAATGATGATATTGCCTGGCGGGAAGGCCGCGATTACGGCGAGGAATTTTACGGCGAACGCGCACGCTTTTTTCCCAGCTCCGACTCCGCCCTCGTGGGAGTTGCCCACAATAGCGTCGATCTTTTGCTGCTCGACGATTCCGACTCGGGAAAGGAAATCCGGGACGATTTGTCGGCATGGGAACCGAAGCTGGCGCCAAATGCCGTAGTGTTGTTTTACGGCCTTGGATTGGAACGCGACGACAGCCCGAAGACGGTCTGGGATGAATGGGTCGCGGTCCGGCCAAGCGCGATCTTTCCGGCGGGACTGGTGTTGGGTATCGCGCTGCAAAAGGAAAGCACTCCTTCTTCGTTCCTGTTGAAGCAACTTTTCAGTCGGAAGGCGAAGGGGGAGGAACTCGCCGAAGTTTACGGGCTCGCGGCCGCGCGCATAGACGCTTTCGCACGAGCGGCGGAAGCGGAGAAAAATGTCGCAGCCTTCGAGACGCGGCAGGTCTGGCTCGATTCGCTTTTGGCGGATCGCCGCGAAGTCCAGGCGATTATTGATCACCAGGGGCGCGCCATTACAGAGCTGGAAGACAAGTTTCGAACGGTCATGGAAGACCGCGGGAAGGCTCAGTTGGTGATCGAGTCGTTAAAAGAGCAGGTCGAGCACTTCGATAATCTTCGGCGGGACCGTGCAAAGGCGCAGCTCATCATGGATAGCCAGCACGAGCAGCTCAAACAATGGGTTGCTGAAGGCGACATGCTCCGGGCGGAAGCCGAAAAGCTGAAGGCGCAGCTCAAGGAACACAAAACGATCTTGAAGGCAGCGAAGTCGGCCTGCCGAAAGAAGGGCCGCTGTTTCCAAATCGATACCGGACCCAAAGTGCGGCGGCCGTTCGCGGAAAAGATTGCGCGGGAGTTGCGCCGCCTTCCGCGGAACCTCGGACTCGCGCGTAAGACGGAAGCGGTCCCGGCGCCGCAGGACAAAGAGAGCGTGGCAGCCTCACCCCGGCCGGCTAACCGTTATGAGACTTGGATTCAGGAACACGAACCGGACGCCGCTGCTTTGGAAAAACAGCGCCGGTTTTCGAAAAATCTTTCCTCCCAGGTCAAGATTAGTCTGTTGACTCCAGTCCACAACACCCACGCAAAGTTTCTTGAAGAAATGTTCGCGTCGGTCGTGGCGCAGACCTACGACAATTGGCAACTGTTCGTGGTCGATGCCGCGTCGGACCGGCCTGAAACGATCGAGGCTTTGCGGCGATGGGAAACGCGCGATGAACGGATTCGTCTCGAGCGGCTGAGCGAAAACTTTGGGATTGCTGAAAACACGAACCGCGCTTTGCGGCTCGCGACCGGCGATTTTATCGCGTGCCTCGATCACGATGACGTGCTGGCGCCGTTTGCGCTCTACGAGCTGGCCCGCGCCGCGATGGAGTTTCCCGAGGCCGATATTTTTTACAGCGATGAGGATCGCCTGAGCGTGCAAGGCAAACGGCACGCGCCGTTTTTCAAACCGCAATGGGACCCGGAGCTGCTCTGCGGCTCGATGTATATCGGGCATCTGAGCGCGTATCGCCGTTTTCTTGCCCTCGAGCTGGTCGGCTTCCGGAAGGAATTCGACCTGTCGCAGGATTACGATTTCGCGTTGCGCGCCACCGAACACGCGCGCGCGATCCGGCACATCCCCCACGTTCTCTATCACTGGCGCGAACATCCCGATTCGGCTTCTACCGGTGGAAAACCCGGGGCGCGCCGAACTAACCTCGCGGCGCTGGCCGACGCCATGCGGCGCCGCAATTTGCCCGCCGATACTATCGAGTATGCGACGGCGAACCGCGCGCGGCTCAAGATCGAGCGCTGGCCTCGCGTCTCCATCGTCATCCCGACGGATTCGCCGACGCGCGCCCAGGCTTGTCTCCAGGAACTGCCGCGCCAGACGAAATATCCTGACCTCGAGATTGTGCTGGTGACGAACAGCCAGCTCGCCGCTTCATTAACGTTTCTCAAGGCCGAGGATGCGGCCATCCGCCTCGTGACCTACGACAAAGCGTTTAATTTTTCGGACAAATGTAATGTCGGCGCGCAGTCGGCGACCGGCGAGCGTCTGATCTTTTTTAACGACGACGTCGAAACCAGCCAGGCCGATTGGATTCAGAACGTCATTGAGCCGCTGGAGAACCTGGAGATTGGGGCCGTGGCGCCAAAGCTCCTTTACGAAACGGGCAAGATTCAGCACGCCGGGCTGGTAATGGGCGTGCGCGGTTTGGCCGGCACCGCTTTCCACCAACGGCCCGGGGATTCCACGGAACACTTCAATCTGGCGCAAACGCAGCGGGACGTGGCGGCGCTTTCCGCGGCCTGCCTCGCCATGCGGCGCGACGATTTCTTCCGCGTCGGCGGATTCGATGCGGTCAACACTCCGATCGCCCACTCGGACATGGACCTTTGCTTCAAAGTGCGGGAGGCCGGGCTGCGTTGTGTTTACACGCCGTACGCGACGCTGCGCCACACGGGCCACGCTTCGATAGGAATCGAAGAATCGCAGAGCCCGAGACGAAAGCGGCCGCGCGACAAGGCTTCGATCTTCCTCCTGAAACGCTGGGCCGGTTACACCACCCATGATCCTTATTTCACCGACAACATGCGGAACTGGCTTCACACCGATTCGCCCACGCCGATCCAGATGTCGGGCCGCAATGATCCGAATGCGGTGATCGAAACATCCGCCGACCTGCTCTTCGTCTCCCACGATTTGTCGCTCTCCGGCGCCCCGATGATGCTGTTTCACGCGGCGACGTGGTGCAAACGCCATGGCCTGTTCGTTGCGGTCATGGCGCCGGAGGACGGGCCGCTCCGCACGAAGTACGAAGCTGAAGGAGTTCCACTGATCATCGATCCGCTCGTGGAAACGGAGCACGAATCTTTTGCCGCATTCGCGCGAAACTTCGATTGCGTGGTGGCGAACACGATCCGCACGAGCGCGGTCGTTCGAGCGTTGAAAGATGAAGAGGTTCCGGTCGTCTGGTGGCTGCACGAACCAGGATCGGTGGGCGAACATTATTTGCGTGAGGAGCCGAAGTTGCGCGCGGCTATGCCGCTCGCCGATTTGCTTCTGGCGCCGTCCGAACGGACCGCCTCGATCT
>JALYIN010000084.1 GCA_030775765.1 Verrucomicrobiota bacterium | reverse complement strand
TTGCCGCCGCCCAGCACGATGTAGTCGGCGATGAAGGAAAGCTTGAGATACTTCAGGCAGAACAGCACCTCACGTTTCCATTTCTTCTTGCCGAGACGGTCGAGCCCGGGCTTGCCCAGAACTTGTTCGATAATGCCTCCCTCATAAGGAAGGTCACCCAGCTCGAGAGGCAGAAGACTTCCGTTCCAGACCAAGGCCGAGCCCAGCCCAGTGCCAAGTCCAAGGAACAACATCCGGCCGCGTCGGTAACTGCCGAGCGCCTGCATGGCGGCGTCGTTCAGGATGCGGGTAGGCTTGCCTAACGACTTGTTGAAATCCCAGCCGACCCAGCCTGTGGCCAGGTGCTTGGGCTCTTTCACGATTCGTCCCTTCCGGACCACCGACGGAAACCCGATCGAGATCGCGTCATAATTCCAACCCTGGGCTGTTTTCCTGATCTGCGAAACCAGATCCCGCGGTGAAAGCTTGGTGCCGGAATCGAATTTGCGCCGGTCAGTCCGCGATATCTGCAGCTTCACATGGGTGCCGCCGATATCGACGACGAGGATGCTTTTCTTCATCGCGACGTTTGGCGCGCGAAGCTATTCGCCGAACCCGAACTTCTGAAAGAACCCGCGCTTTTCCGGTTTCGCTCCAGCCACCGCGGGCGGCCAACATTCAACGATCTCGAGGGCGAGAAAGCGGAACAAGGTGAGCCGGGCGAATTTGAAATCGAGTCGAAGATTCTTGGCGATTTGGGCAACCGAACGAACGCCGTTGAACTGCGAAGCAAACTGCGCTTCCGCCACGGTGAGGCGAAGATTCTGGACACGCTCGTAGCCGTCGCGCGTATAAGCCGGGATGGAACCCGATTCGATCTCCGAGGTCTCGCCGAGCTCCTGCGTCTGGATGCAGCGCAGGGTGGTGAGTACCCAATGATCGATGTCTTCTTCGCCGGGAACGTCTCTGACATATTCCGGGAGCGACTCGCTTTGTTCGAACACGAACCGGACCTTCTTCGCAGTCCAAAGTTGGGCGAAGAGTTTCTGCCCGTAATGCTGCACCAGTTGCACGGCCGGTTCGTGGAGGATCAAGTCTTCACGCGCCAGGGTAAGGAAAAGCGGGCAACCGCTCTCGCGTTGTTCCGTGCGGGCTTTCTCGGTTTGCTCGGCGTTGACGTTCACCAGCGTGATCGGCGCCTCCGGGCAATAGAGAACCGGGTCGCGCGTAGTCACGAGAACGATCGCGCCATCTTTCGCCACGAGCTCGACGGTCGTTTTGTTCCAGAACGAACGCAGGGTGCCGGTAAGTTTTTCTTTGCCGATCGTGTGCAGTGCGCCGTTGAGCGAAAAAAAGCTTGTGTCGCCGGAGAAAAAGGCGCCGTTGACAGGCAGCGGCTCTTCCGTGGCAGGCGCGGCGGCGGGTGATTCGAACTCGGAAGGCGTGCTGGCAGGTTGCGATTCCGTCCGCGAAGAGGGGGATACGGGCGCGCTCCACCAGGCATCGCTCGTGCCGCCGGCGGCCGACGCGATCTCGGCCGTTTCGGCGGGAGCTGCCGTCGCCGATTCCTGCGGATCGGGCCAAACTGGTTCGTTCGTCGCTACTGGTTCTGACTCCGCTTTGGCGGCCTTTTCTTCCTGCGGCCAGACCGGCGCGCTCGAGACACTCTCGGCGGAAGCTGAGGTCTGCTCTGCTTCCATCAGTTTTTCATTCTCTGGTTGCGCCGTCTCCTGCGGGTCCTTGGGCATGTAATTCTCCACCGTTTTGATTAAGAGATCAGAAGTGAACGGTTTGTTCAATGATCCTATCACGTTGGCGTTCTTGATTTGATCCGGTTGAAGATCGGAGCCGAAGCCCGACATATAAACGATCGGCACGCTGGCCGTCACCGCATTGTCCGTCAGGCGCCGGCAGACTTCGTCGCCCTTCATGTCGGGCAGGACGTAATCGAGGAGGATGAGATCCGGCGGATCGTTGGCGGCGGCAGCCAAACCTTCCGCGGCGGTCGCAGCGGTGGCCACCCCGTCGTTCGCTTCCGAGAGAATCTCCTTCACGAAAC
>JALYIN010000083.1 GCA_030775765.1 Verrucomicrobiota bacterium | reverse complement strand
TTCCGCATCATCGCTCGAGAGCGAAAGAAGCGGGAGATCGAGCCGACGTTACGCGTCCTGCGCAATTGCATTGAAGAGTTGCGTAAACCCAAAGCGGCGGACGCTTACACGCGCGATCGCCTCAGCGATCTAATGAATTTTTTCGAGATCGCGACCAACGCCTACGATCAAATGGAGAAGCTCCCCACGCCGGCCGTTCTCAAGCTGGCGAAGCTGGGCGAGAAAGCTTTCAAGCTTCTCGGGGTGAAACCATGATCGATCGCGAAACAACTTCTCCGCCGCGCGGCTTGATCTTGTACGACATTGACTGCGCCTTCTGCCGCAATTTTGTCCGGCGTTTTCGCGGCACCTTCGAGCCGCGCGGCTTCACTTTCGCGCCGCTCCAGATTCACCTCCGGCCCGGCGAGCGGCCGACAGAGATGCGAGTTCGTACCGTTGACGGTCGCGAATTGGGCGGCGCTGCAGCTGTTATCTTCCTGGCCAGGTTTGTTTGGTGGGGACAACCGCTTCATTGGTTCGCGAAACTGCCCGGAGCGAGATTTATCCTGCGCAGTATTTATCTTGAGATCGCCGGGCGCCGGTCGTGCGGCGACGGCGGCGACTGTCAATTGCCGGAGGCACGAACATGAGTGGTCGTATTGTTCTCGCCGGTGGCAGTGGATTTCTCGGCCAAAGAATTGCGCGGACGCTGCTCGACAAAGATTACGAAGTCGAGGTGTTGAGTCGCGGCGCGTCGCGCGATTCGAGCGGCATCCGCCAATTGCAGTGGGACGGCCAGACGCTCGGCGCCTGGTCCAAATCAATCGAAGGCGCGAAAGCCGTCATAAACCTGACCGGCCGGAGCGTGAATTGCCGGCACTCGCCCGAAAACCGGCGCGAGATCATGGAGTCGCGAGTAAATTCTGTTCGCGTCCTGGGCGAGGCCGTCGCGCGATCGAATCAGCCGCCTGAAGTCTGGGTGCAGGCGAGCTCGCTCGCAATCTACGGCGATCCCGGCGATCGCTGGTGCGACGAAGACGCGCCGCATGCCGAAGGTTTCTCGGAAGAAGTTTGCACGCGGTGGGAAGGTGAGTTCGAAAAAATCCACGCGCCGGAAATGCGGAAGGTCGTCATGCGAATCGGAATCGTTCTCGACCGAGACCAGGGAGCGTTGCCCGTTCTGGCAAAACTCACCAAATTGTTTCTTGGCGGCAGCGTCAGTCACGGTCGCCAATACGTAAGCTGGATTCACAGTGCCGATCTCACGCGAATGTTTGTCGAGGCGATCGAACGATCGGACGTCGCCGGTGTTTTCAACGCCACCGGTCCTAACCCGGTGACGAATGCCGAATTCATGCGCGACCTGCGCCGCACTTTGCATCGCCCTTGGAGCCCGCCGGTTCCCGCCTGGGCCACCCATATCGGCGCGTTCTTCATGCGCACCGAGCCTCATCTCGCCCTCACGGGACGGCGGTGCCGGCCGAAGAGATTTCTCGAAAGCGGATTCCATTTCGAATTTCCCGAGCTCCGCGGTGCACTCTCCGATCTCTACCGTTGATCCGCTCAGTCCCAGCGAAGCAGGCAGGCGACGATTGCTGTCGAGATTCGCCGAGCCGCTTTTCCTCGCGCGTTGGGATCGCGCGGTCTTCATTCACTACGCGGCCGATACCGACATCTTGCAACGGCAGATTCCTTTCGAGCTCGATCTGCGGAACGGACGCGCCTTTGTCAGCATCGTCGCGTTCACTCTATTAAGGATGCGTCCCCGCCTCGGTGGGCGGTTGGGCGAATGGCTCTTCAAGCCGATCGCGTCGCACGAATTTCTCAATGTTCGCACTTATGTCCGGCATGCTAGCGAGCCCGGCATTTTTTTCCTGGCCGAATGGCTTTCCAATCCGTTGAGCGTCCGCCTCGGGCCGGGGACCTTCGGATTGCCGTACCGCTTCGGCCAGCTCCGATACGCACACACGCACGAGCAGCATGAAATTTTCGGCCGAGTAAATGCGAGTGAAGGCCGGCTCGAATATCGCGCGGCGATTCCGATGGCCGGCCTTCTTCCGAGCGAGGTGGAATCGCTGACTGAATTCCTCATGGAACGCTACACGGCATTCACCTGCCGGCGTCACCGCCGCCGTCTGTTTCGAGTGTGGCACCAGCCCTGGCTGCAAATACCGATCGAAATCGACGTTACTAATGATGAGCTGATGGCATCGACGGGCGCCTGGTGGAAAAGCGCGGAATGCGTGGGCGCAAATTATTCTCCGGGGGTTGAAGTTTGGATGGGGCGCCCGCACCGCATCGTCGGTTGACGTTGCACAACGACGGTTCGCTTGGGGAGCGCACACCGCGGACGGCGCAGCGCGTCGTCCCTACCATCTGCCACTTACCGACGCTCATCACCCCGAGACTGTCGAGCGTTCCGCGCATGATATGATGACGCACACCTGGTAAATCCTTCACCCGCCCGCCACGCACGAGCACGATCGAGTGTTCCTGGCATCAGCTCGACTTCGTTAGGCAGCGCGGATATGACCCTCACTTTGCGTAGGGCATTCGACTTGCTAGACCCAGAGAAAACCTCGTGGACGCCGTCGAGCCATCAACGTCAAACTTCGCCAGTCGATTGATGGCAACCACCACGCGGCTGACCGATGCGTTCCTGGCGCCAGTCCGGCTGCCCACGCCCGAGGTGGGGCGGCGTGCCCGCCTCATCGTGCGATTCGGTTTCCTTGGATTCGTTTTCGGCCCGGCTTATGCCGTTTTCTATCTGGCGATCGGACACTACTGGGGCGCCGGCATCATCGCCGTGTGCAGCCTCGGTTTTGTTGCCACCCCGTTTCTTTTGCGGGCCACCGGACGACTGCAGGTCGCCGGCAATTTCCTGACCGCGACCATGACGCTCGGATTCACGGCGCTCTGCGGCGTGGAAGGCGGCTTGCGCGGACACGCGGTGGCGTGGCTGGCAAGTATTCCGTTATGCGCTTTGCTCGTCTCCGGCACGAAATCCGCGCGGTTTTGGGTGCTGGTTTGTTTCGCCGTCAGCGCTGCCGCGATCACGGCCGAGATCGCAGAAATTAAGGTCCCGTTTACTTACGACCCTGCCTGGCACGGGCTGGTGAACTCCGCCGGTTACGCGGGTCTCATCCTGTTCATGTTCGCGCTCGGCATGATCTTCGAGCATGGCCGCGAACGGGCCTTCACCAAAATGCAGGATGCGCTCGGCAAGCTGGTCGAGTCTAACGAGAAGCTCGTCGTCCTGAACAAAGAGAAGACCGAGTTCCTCGGCATCGCCTCACACGATCTGAAAAACCCGCTCACTACGATCATCACCTACGCGCAGATTCTCGAGGAAAAACCTGATCCCGCGGATATCCCTCTCGTCTCTCGCTCCATCTACGCGGCCGGCACGCGCATGCGCGATTTGATCGTGAATCTGCTCGAGGCGAACGCAGTCGAGGAAGGCCGCTTCAGTTGCAAGATCGAGCGTTGCGAGATCAACGCGCTCGTCGCGGAGAGTATCGCGCACAATCAACTCAGCGCGACGCGCAAGGACATCGTCCTTTCGAGCGAAGCCGCTCCCGAACGCTGGATCAAGGCGGACAAAAGCACGACCGTGCAGATCCTCGACAACCTTGTTTCCAACGCAGTCAAATACTCGCCCTTCAAGACCACCGTGCGGGTGCAGAGCGCCTCAGAAAATGGCGAAGTGATGATCGCGGTGCGGGACGAAGGCCCGGGGCTGAGCGACGAAGACAAGACGAAGCTCTTCGGAAAATTTACCCGCCTCAGCGCTCGACCCACCGGAGGTGAAAGCTCGACCGGCCTCGGCCTTTCGATCGTGAAACGTCTGGCCGAAGCAATGTCCGGTTCCGTCGAGTGCCGGAGTGTTTTGGGAAGCGGAGCGACCTTCATTTTGCGATTGCCGGCGTGGCCCTCAGAATCGAGCCAAAACTGACCGAAAGTGGAAGCGAGCAAGATTTTCGAAGGCAAAGCGGTCGCGCGACGGCGCGATGATTGCTACGCAACCCCGCATGTTTATCCGGCCGCCGCGAATCCGCTTAAGTTATGGCCGATCGATTCTGTTCGCAGGATTGTTGCTCGCCCTCGTCTCGTCCGCATCGGCCGCAGCCCTCTTTGGCGACGGCGCCGATGCGCGCAGCATTGCCGTCGGAGGTGCGGAGACCGCGCAAACCGGCAGCGCCATCTCCGCCATGAGTTCCAATCCGGCGGCGCTCGCTTCCGCTTCGCAAACCCAATTCGAAATGGATCTCGGCGGCGCCTTCGTCTCGGGAAAGTTCACGCGCGAGAGCGGAGAAGTCGCACGCACGCGCGCCTTCGCCGGCTTCTTTCCGGCGGCGGCTTTGGCGATACCGGTACGGCACGACATCCCGATCGTCTTCGGTCTCGCGGTCTTGCCCGACATCATGTCGGCGGGCGATTGGCGATACACAGATGCGGCCGGCGGGCTCGGGGGCACCACGAGTTACGGCCTGCAGAGGCATCGCTCGAAAATCATCGCCTTGCGCACCAATGTCGGCGTGGCCGCAAAGGTGACGCGCTGGTTTTCCCTCGGCGCCAGCGTCGGCGCCATCTACAACGGGAACGAACTCCAGGCGCCCTATATTTTCAAAGCCAACCTGTCTTGCGCGGATTCAAAACGTTGCTCGATCTCCATTCCGATGGCGTCGGTGTTGGTTTCAATTTCGGCGCGCAATTCCACCCGACCTCCACCTTGGCGCTCGGCCTGAGCTACCGGCCGCACTCGGTTATCCATTCCGAAGGCAGCGCTTCCGGCGATGCCAGCGCGCAGCTGCAAGCGCTCGGCGGCGGCTTCGCCCAATTCGATCCGATTTTCCGCTATGATGCCGGCGTGCGAAACGACCTGCCGCAAATCGCCTCCGCCGCGATCGAGTGGCAAGTCTGTCCGCAAGTGCGGCTGATTGGCGGGATCGATTGGATTAACTGGCACGACGCCTTCGATCGGCTCGTCATCGATCTAAGCCGCGGAAGTAACGCGGCGATCAACGGAGTGGTTGGCTCCGATGCGATGACAGACATCGCGCCTCTGCGCTGGCGGGACCAATATGTTTTCCGCTCCGGAATCGAATACGCCGCCACGGACCACTTTACTTTGCGCGCGGGATACAATTACGCTCGCAGCGCCGTGCCC
>JALYIN010000082.1 GCA_030775765.1 Verrucomicrobiota bacterium | reverse complement strand
GCCTCGGGATGACACGCAACGAACGACGCCTTCACGATCTCATTCCGTTGAAAATCTTGCCGAACAACCGGCCGAAGCCGCGCGTCGGCCGGCGATCGGTTTGCATCGCCTGGGCGTACTTGATCAGGCCGATCGCCGCGGAAAACTGCGGGTTCTCGAAAGCGCTCGTCAAGCCGGACATCGTTTGCGCGTGAGCTACTCGCGCAGGCAGCTCGAAAACTTCCTCGGCCAGGTGATCGATCCCGTGGAGATGACTGCATCCACCGGTGATGAAGACGCCTTCGCCGATGTAATTGATGAACGGCTCTTCCTCGAGTTTCCGCTTCAACAGCTCGAATGTCTCCCGCAGCCGCAAATTGATGATCGTATTCAGCGTTTCGCGCTCAATCTCCTTGCCGGCAAAACCGGAATCGTCTTTCAGTAAGATCGTCTCGCCCGGCAACGAATTCCCGAGCGTCACGCTCCCTTCCTCGATCTTCAATTTCTCCGCGCGCGTCATTGGGATGCGCAGGCCCATCGAGATATCGTTCGTGATGTGATCGCCCCCCACGGCCAGGACGCCGCTCTGCTTCACCGCGCCGTCTACATACAAAATGTAATCGCTCGTGCCCCCGCCGATATCGATTACCAGTGCGCCCAGATTTTTCTGGTGCTGAGTGAGCACCACCTGCGCGGAAGCGAGCGCGGTGAAGACCACGTCTTCGACCTCCAACGGCAATTCTTTCACGCAACGGATCGTGTTTTGAATCCGGGTGCGGACGCCGTGGATGATATGGAAATCCGCCTCGAGTTTTTGGCCGAGCATGCCGATCGGGTTTAGCACGCCGTCCTGTCCGTCGACGTGATAATGCTGGATAATCGAATGCAGGAACGCGTTCTGCGCCGGGATGCTGACTTCCCGCGCGTTGATCTTTACGTCTTCGATGTCCTGATCGTCGATCTCATCGCGCTCCTCGGGGAGCGAGACCGAGCCGCGGTTGTTGAAGCTCTGGATATGCGAACCAGCCACGCCGACGTAAACGCTCCGGATCATCACATCGCTTTTTGTCTCGGCGTCGACGACCGCTTCGTGAACGCACTTCATTGCGGTCTCGAAATCGACGATCTCGCCTTTGCGCACGCCGCGGGACGGCGCCTGGCCCACGCCCAGAATCTTGATCGTGCCATCGGGCCGGCCTTCGCCGACGACGACACAAACTTTCGACGTGCCGATTTCGAGGCCCACCATGAGATCGCTGCTTGCCATACTTCTACCTAGTCCTTTCTGAATTTTTGTAACGGAACCGCTTTGCGGATCTTCGGCGGCGCGCTCGGCCGCGCTTTTGAAGCCGAGGGCGCCGGTTCGTTCTTCGCCAAAGGGTGAACTGGAATCGCTTTCATGATTCGCGGTTCGGCATCCGGATCGAGGGTGTCATTGATCACATCTACCGCGTTCCGGCCGAACGTGACCGGAATGTTGCGCTGCACGAGCAGGTTCACCGTGGCCAGCTCGCGCTTTGAATCGTCCGCGTAAACGAGGAACTGCTCCAGCCGGTGCAATTGGCTCTCGAGATTGTCGAAGCCGAACGTAACCCGCGAATGGTTCTTGTCCGAGACCACGAGGCAATAACCTTTCGAGACATCGATTTCGCGGATCTGGAACCGCGTCTGCATGAAGCTCGCGGTGCTCAACCGCAACAGCTCGAGCGCGGCCTTCGCTTCGAATGATCCGACGGTTTTTCCCGGCTCGAGCGACTCGCTCGTGCATCCCGTAATCAGCGGCAGGCCGAGATATTCAGGCAGCAACTTCTTTTCTTTCATCAGAACCCCGCGCGCGTCCACCAGAAAAGCAACGTCGGACGCAAATGGGTCGGATATTTGTTTGTCGGAAGTGATCCAGGCGATCGGTTTCCGTTCGACAATTCGGATATCGATTTCGCCGGGCAGCTTCCGGATCACCTGCACTTCGTCCACCTGCGGCAATTGCTGCAAACGGTCCCGGACCTGAGCGAGATTCACGCCGAAAATATTTCCGCCTTCGCGCAGGTCGGCCGCCTTTAGGACCTGGTCGCGCTGCAGACTCCCGTCGGTCTGGATTTCGATCTGGCTCAGCCGGTAGTCCGGGTTCTCGAAGAAGAAACGTTTCGCGCCGAACCGGATGCCAAGAAAGACGCCGATCCCGAGCGCGAGCACGAGCACAATCTTCGAAAGGG
>JALYIN010000081.1 GCA_030775765.1 Verrucomicrobiota bacterium | reverse complement strand
CGTCAGAATATGTCCAGCCGTATTTGGGCCTTCAGTTGCAATTGCTCGCGATTTGGGAAGATGTGCTCAGTATTCGAGGAATCGGGATCCGCGATGACTTTTTCGATCTCGGCGGCAACTCGCTTCTCGCAATGCGAATGCTGCACCGGGCCGAGCTGGCGTGCGGGAAAGTTATTTTGCCAGCGACCCTTTTCCGCAATCCCACCATCGAGCGCCTAGGGGCGGAAATGGTCCGCGACGTGGTCGACGAATCGCCCGCGCTTTTGCGCGTGAACGATAGCGGAACGCGCACCCCGTTTTTCTACCTCCACGGCGATCTGTACGGCGGTGGATTCTATAGCTTGAAACTCTCGCGCGTTCTTGGACCGGAACAGCCGTTTTATGTTCTGCCACCGCAAGACGTCCGCAATGTCTCTGCCGCATCCAGCATTGAGGATATGGCTGCCGAACATCTAAAGGCAATCCGCGCGGTCCGTTCGAAAGGGCCCTATGTGATCGGAGGCTTTTGCATCGGCGGCCTCGTGGCTTACGAGCTCGCGCAGCAAATCAAAGCGGGGGGCGATGAAGTCGAGATGCTGCTCATCATTGATGCCGAGCCGGAGAATCGAGCGTTAGCCGCGCTGCGCAAACTTTCCGAGACGATCGGGGCGTTGTTGCGGTGGGACGATCAGAAGAAAACAGCCTCTTTCGGCCGATGGACGGTGTGGCATGCTCGATTTCTACACAGGTTCGCTCTGAGCGGGCAAACGCAGCGGGGTCTCCTCTTTCGGGTCTACAACGGGTTTATGATCATTTGCGGAATGATACGCCGCCGTTTCTCCACCAACGTGAAAGAACCGAACGAGTCCGATCAAACTGACGCCAGGCCGCCCTCTACACAGGACGCGTCGTCCGTTTTTCTTTGGGCGCGGGCAGGCTATCGTAGCCGCGGCTATGGTGGACCAATGGCATTGCTGCTTTCCGAAGACACGCTTCGCTTTGCGCACAAAATGTCGCGGAAATGGCAGCAGTTGGTGCCCGGCGTGGTTTTTCATCTCCTTAAAGGCCGTCATTTGGAATGCATCACAGCTCACGTCGATACTCTCGCCACCGCCATCCATCGTAGTCTTCAAACAGTCCACCCGGCTTCCCGTCTACTTGCGGAGGAGGAAGCCGCTCCGCCCATCGCGGTTAGAGCCGAGTTTCAGCACTGAAAGCGGAATCGCTAATCGATTTCGGCGTGAAGGTGCTCGGTTCACCCGTTCGCGGCGTGCAAATTTGGCAGGCGCACCTTGAGTCGCTGTCTTCCGCTCAACTCGAAGCGCTCAAATCCACCCTCGATTCGGCGGAACGCGCGCGCGCGGCGCTTTTTCATTTCGAAGCGGACAGGAAGCAGTACATCGCCTGCCGCGGTTTGCTCCGGAATGTTCTCGCTACCAGCTTGGAGAAACCGGCGGCAGCGATCGTGATAGAATACGGGAAGTACGGAAAGCCGGTTGTTCCGCTGGCCGCCGCTGGGCGCGCCCTCGGTTTCAACATTTCGCACTCCGCCGGCTGGGCCTTTTTTGCGATCGCCTGGCATCGCGAGGTTGGTATCGACCTGGAATCGGCGGTGGGCCTCAATTCCGACGACGACCGTCTCTCGGCGCTGGCGAATCGCATCCTTTCCGAGCGCGAATTCAACAACTGGCGTTCGATTCCCGATTCCGTGTTGCGGCGCGCCGCGTTCCTTCGGGCCCGGACACGAAAAGAAGCGTTCGCGAAAGCGATTGGTAAAGGCGTTTTCGATCAATGGCGTGGCATGGAGTTGGTGCTCGATTCGGCATCACCGAAATCGTGCACGACAATCGCCTCACGCGCTGAAAACGGATCGGCAACATCGTGGCTTATCCATGATCTCTTCGCGCCGGATGGCTTCGCCGCCGCACTTGCCGTGGAACAGAAGAACTTTTTATAGGCGCGTTCCACTGCAGCCGCTTGCCGGCGTGATGCCGGTCTGCCATCGTCTCTTAATGCATAAGGATACGCCACCAGGCATTTTTGATTTTGCCGACCGTTCCGTCCGTTATTTGATCGGTTTCTGGTTCGTGGCCGGAATTCTTTTAAGCGTTTTTGTTCGTGTCGGGTTATTAGTGACCCGAGTCGATGCCGACAATGCCCCGCCCAATGCGGAGATTAGCGTGGAAAAGGCCACGGAGCGGGTTCGCACACCAACTCCCCCGCCGTCGGATCCTTCTGTCCGTTACTAATTGAGCAGGTACATTTCCAAAAGGGCTACGCCCGTTCCCGCCCCGTCCAGGTTTCGGACGACGGCTGTATAGGCGCCCGGCGGAAATGAAATAAGAATCGCGGCTTCCCGGTCGTCGAGAGGGGCAAAGCCGTCCGCGGCGATCTCGGAACTGTTAGGCGCATCTTTCCAACTGTCATTCGCGGCGAGAATCGCGCCATTGGAATCGTGCAGTTCCAGGGCGGGATTTTCCGAGCGCGCCGTGACTCCATGGGACGACAGCTCCGGACCGAGCGCACGCAACAACAAACGCTTTGAAACGCTCCGTCCGATAAATCCCCCTATCAGCACGTGATCATCAGTCCCGACAAAAGCTCGCGCAGACAGGTTGACCAGCCTCGAATCGCCACGTTGATCAAGATCATAAACTTCTATCAAGCCAATGCCGGTTCCGCCTCCCACCCCGCGGAGAACTGCGGTGTAACTTCCGGCCGATAGAGACGCGATGATGACGGCATCCTTTTCATCGCCTGGCGCCAAGCCGCTTCTCTCGATCTCGGCGGCCTGGGGGCCGCGCCAATCATCGTTTGAGGAAATAATCGCGCCGGTTGCATCGTGCAATTCCAGAATGGGATCGGCAAGCCGCCCCGGCACCGGGACACCACCGATCTTAATGGACGGTCCTAAGCCGCGGATGACTACTTTTTTGGATTGGGCGGAATCTCCCTGAATAACGAATCCAGCGATGCTGACGCGCTCTCCGCTTCCCACCAGAACTCTGGATGAAATGTTAGCGAACCCTGGATCAACGACGCTGTAGATCCAGCTTAGCCGCGACGAGACGCGGGTGGAAAAAAAACCCGATGGCACAGGGGCAGGGCCAGTAATAAGTGTGCCATCGGAGGTGTAGTAGCCGCGCTCATCAGTCAGCGCCGCGAAGAAACCATTGGCTCCGGGAGCGGTAAAGAAAGGCCCGTCAACGTCGGTGTTAATCCCTGCAAGTTTCCAGATTCCTCCATCATTGAGGAACACGGCCCCGCCCGAATCCCCACTTGAAAGATCCGCTTCGTCCGGCAGGCCATTCTGCTCGAAAAGCGCGTAGAGCATTTCGCCCAGCCCGTTGAGCTGCCTGATGTCGGTCACTGTGTTTTCGCCCCAGCGCTGCAGTGAATCGGTGGCGCCCCATTGCCATCCTCGGGGCTGGCCATTCGATACAATCGCCGGACCTCGCTCGGTGCCGCGTCCAATCACTACCAGGTGCTGGCCCACTTCGTCGCCCCGCGGATAAAGCGGCGCGTAAGTCGGGAACGTCTCGGTCACTTCAAAGATCTGAAGGTCGCTAAGCGGATCCTCAAAGCGGTCCACAATCGTGTAGCTCGCGGAGTGGTAAATAAATTTGTCCGACACAACACCGAGATGCTTAGCCGTCAGGAAGTAATGGGGAGCGATAGCAGTTCCGAGGAACCCCCCAAATGTTCCTTCGTATTGCCATCCACTTCCCTCCACGCTGCCTGTCGGCTCGGTCGTGTTGGCACTTGGATCGCCGGTCCGAAACAGAATCACCGCGTCGCCCGGAGTGGCTACGGACAATAACGCTGTCGCGATCAACGCCGCGCCGAACCAGCCATGAAAAAAGAAGTG